>WGAH01000481.1 GCA_015489145.1 Deltaproteobacteria bacterium | reverse complement strand
GGCCCCGGTTCGCGGGCAGGGGCCCCCCGGGGCGCTGGCCGGGACGCAGGGGCTTCATCGTGCGGGACGGGCAGTTCTGGGGCCGCTCCGCGAGCAGCTCCGCCGCGTGCTGGCAGGTGCGGCGCACCTCGCCCTCGGCGTCCTCGCAGCTCCCCTCGTGGTCGCAGGCCACCCGCGCCCCGAGGAACCAGCCGACCTTGCCGGGGAAGGGCGTGAAGGCCGTCGCCACCCGCTTCGCCTCCGCGTCGTCGGGCCGCGCGATCCACCACCGCTGCATCGCGTGGCCGGCGCAGTCCTCGCCGTAGGCCCCGGCGTGGTCGGCGCAGCGCCGGATCTGCACGAGCACGTCGTCGGCCGGCCGGAAGTCGAGCACCTCGAACCGGCAGTCCGCGCTGTCGCCGCAGGCGTCGAGGAGCCGGTCGAGGGGCCAGTTCGCCGCGTCGTGCATGCGGCCGGCCACCCAGGCGTGCCGGCACTCCCCCTCCCACTGGCCGGCGCGGGCGCACAGCTCCGCGAGTTCCTCCGGCGTGGCGAGGCCCGCCGAGCTCTTGTAGAGGCAGTAGCCGTAGGCGTCGGGCATGTCGGCGTAGGGCTGGCAGCCGCGCAGGGCCTCGGCCACCATGCCCGTGCTCGCCCCGGCCGCCGCGCCCTCGGGCGGCGGCTCGCGCTTCACCGCGGCTTGCCCGCAGCCCCCCGCCTCAAGTGCGGCGAGGACAAGCGCCGCTGGCAGTAGGACCGATCGCGCCCGTCGAGCAGGGCGCACAGGGCCTCGCCCTGGGCCCGCTCGACCTCGGCGCCGTGGTTCGCCACCCAGGACGAAACCGCCGCCCCCCGGACGATGGGGTCGGCGATCCGCTCGGCGATCGCGCGCACCTCGGCGGCCCGCTCCGCCGGCATCGCGTCGATCTGCTCGTGGTAGCACCGGTCGCGCTCCAGGCCCGCCGGCAGGTCCGCACAGCCCGGCGCCGCCGCCCCGCCGCACCCCGCCAGGGCCGCCGCCCCGAGCCCACCGACCAGGACGAGCTTCATGGGCGGACGGTAGCACCACGCCCCGGCGAGGCTCACGTGAGCTTCCTGTCAACTCGGCGCCGCCCGGCACCGTCGCCCTCGCCGGGTCCGGCGAGCTCGTCGAGCAAGGCCGGGATTCGCCGGAGCAGCTCGTCGCGGGCCGCCCGCCAGGCGTCGAGGGCCTCGTCGGCCGGCGCCGAGGACGGGTCGGGCATGGGCCAGCGCACCAGCCGGATGCGCCGGGGGAGGAAGGGCGGCCGGCCCGCCGGGGCGAGGAAGACCGCCACGTCCACCTCGTCGAGGGGCACCTCGGCGAGGTCCCGCGACCGCAGGCCCGCGTCGTCGAGGCCCGCCTCGGCCAGCACCGCGCGGGTCCAGGGGCGCACGTGGGAGGGGCGGAGGCTCGCCGACCAGGCCTCCACGTCGGGGCGAAGGGAGCGCGCCACCGCCTCGGCGAGCGGCGAGAGCGCCGCCCCGTCCTCGCAGATGAACAGCACCGCAGCCACGCTTCCTCCCGGCTTCCCCGGCCCGCCGCCGCGCGCCGCGGTCCATGCTACCCTGTCGGGGGGAGGTGGCCATGCGCGGGTCGGGAGGGAAGGCCGGGGCGCCGTCGCCTCGAATCCTGGCGGTCCTCGCCGCCATCGCGTTCGCCGGCTGCCGCGAGCCGACGGTGGCGCCGCCGGAGGAGGGCGGCACCTCGGGCGAGGCGCGCGCCGAGATCACCTCGCCGGCCGAGGGCGACGTGTTCCTCGAGGGCGAGGCGGTGCCCCTGGCGGTGCGCGCCACCGCCGCCGACGGCTCCGAGCTGGCCGTCGCCTCCGCCGCCTGGTCGGTGGACGAGGACCCGAGCTGGGCCGCCGCCGGCGCCGCCGCCACCGTCACCGACCTGCCCGTGGGCGCGCTCACCCTGCGGGTGTCGGTGCTGGCCGGGACCGGCGACGAGCTGGCCGACGCCGTCGCGATCACCGTCGAGCCGGCCGGCGGGGACACCGGCGGTCCCCTCGACTACGAGGGCACCATCGACGGGCAGGTCGACTACGAGGGCTCGTATGGCAGCTACGCCGACGCCTGCCCGGGCTGGATCGCCTTCACCCTCGACGAGGCCGGGGTCCTCGACGGCGCCGGGAGCTGCCGGGCCTTCAGCGAGGACTGGGACTTCACCCTCTCCGGCACGGTCGAGGGCGCCACCGTCACCGGCGAGCTGGCGATGACGGTGAAAAAGACCCCGATCCCCACGCCCTTCGAGGGCGTCCTCGACGCCGATGGGCACTTCAGCGCCACCTTCGACACCACCCACGTCCCGGCGGAAGGCGAGTCGATTCGCGTCTACGGCACGCTGGACGCCGACCCCAGCGGAGGCTGATCCGTGGTCCTCATCGACCTGCTGGTGAGCTGGGGCCGCATCGGCGTCGCGGCCTTCGGCGGCGGCCCGGCGATGATCCCCTACATGAAGGCCGAGTGCGTGGACCTGCGCGGCTGGATGACCGAGCAGCAGTTCCTCGACGGCATCGCCCTCGCCTACACCCTACCCGGCCCGCTGTCGGCCAAGATGAGCGTGCTCGCCGGCTGGCGGGCCGCCGGCCTGGCCGGCGCCGCCGTGGCCCTGCTCTCGGTGATGCTGCCTCCGGCCCTGCTCATGGGGCTGCTCATGTCCGCCTGGTTCCGGTTTCGCGACGCTCCCTGGCTGGCGGGCGCCATGAAGGCCGTCCGGCCCGCGGTGATCGGGCTCCTCGCCTACGCCGCCATCGACCTCGCCCCCAGCGCCGTGCGGTCCTGGCCGGCGGCGGCCCTCGGCCTCGCCACCCTCGTCGCCCTGCTCCTTCGCGTGCATCCCGTCCTCGTCGTGCTCGGGGCCATGGCCCTGGGCGCCGTGCTGTTCCGGTAGGCCGGGACGGGCTACCCCTCCCGACCCGCCGGCCCACCCAGGAGG
>WGAH01000480.1 GCA_015489145.1 Deltaproteobacteria bacterium | reverse complement strand
GCGTTCAGGCGAAGTCAGTGCGCGAGGTGGACGCCGGCGAGCGCCTGCCGCCACGCCACCGGCGTCCACCTCGCGCACTGACTTCGCCTGAACGCCTCCGCCGGCCGCCCGGCCGCCCCACCCGAAGGTCTCCGCCCATGATCGCCCTGCTGCTCCCGCTCCTCGCCCCCGGAACCGCCCGCGCCAGCGACTTCGTCGACGTCTGGGTCACCAGCGCCTTCGAGGACACCAACGTCCGCGCCGGCCCCGACGGCTACAGCCCCGCGGCCAACTTCGTCGAGCGCGGCAACCGCACCTTCTTCGAGGACTACGAGTCGCGCACCACCGACGACATCACGCGCGCCGAGCTCGTGCTCTACCGGGCCGACGACGGCTTCAAGAAGGGCTGGTCCACCGAAGCCGCCTTCGTGCTGCGCTACACCCCCTACCTCGACCCCGACAACACCGATCCGGGCACCCAGATCGAGGACGACGGATCGTATGTCCGCATCATCCGGGCCCTGCCCGGCGAGGACCACACCCTTTCGCTGACCGGCTACGCCGTCGACGCCGGCCGCTTCCGGCTCGGCTACTCCTACGACCTCACCTGGGGCGGCCGCGACATCTACAGCTTCTCCCCCGGCGCCGCCCCCGGCGTGCGACTCCAGTGGCAGCGCGGCGGCAGCTACGCCTTCCTCGGGGCCAAGACCGCGGTGGGCGACCAGGTGCAGATCGAGGACGACCGCAAGTACAACCAGGCATTCTACGGATTCCTCAGCGGCGCCGGAGTCATGATCGCCGACCGGCTCAAGCTCGAGGGGGCCTTCGGCAGCTTCCAGCAGGGCCAGATGCTCAACGTCGCCGACACGTCGAGCCCGCTCTACGGCGAGATGATCGTCGCCGCCGGCTACGCGGCCCAGGTGGCCTGGCGAAACCGCGGCGACATGCGCTTCATCGAGTCCGCCGACCTCCGCCTGTACCGCAACGGGCCGGACTTCGTGAAGGAGACCTACATCTCGCACGACGTGATCGACGGGTTCGGCATGCTGGTCCAGGCCGAGGTCGACCGCCTCTGCCACAACCTCCTCGACCCCGACGGCGAGGACCAGACCGTCGTGGAGTGCGGCACCGCCGGCGACGTGCAGAGCGTGCTGCAGCTCGGGGCGACCCGCGTCGGCGCCGACCTGGTCTACAAGGACCTCCCCTACATCCTGTTCAACGTCCCGGGCCTCACCAGCGGCGTGGCCCTCAGCCCCAACCTCTCGATCACCCCGCAGCTCTACGGGCGCCTCAAGCTCTCCCACTACTTCGAGGCCGCCCGCCTCGCCCCCACCGTCGGCGTGGGCCTCATGCAGCCGGCCACCTACACCTACGAGGGCGACACCTACGTGCAGTACACCGAGCGCGACAAGGAGGCCGTGCCGGACGGCCAGGCCGCCGCCGCCATCCTCGGCGGCATCGCCGGGGCGCAGGTGGACGTGAGCCCCTCGGTGGTGGCCGTCGCCGAGCTGCTGTTCACCATCGACAACAACCTGAGCGACTTCCAGTACACCGACGAGGAGGGCACGACCTACGCCCGGGTGCCCTCGCCGGAGAACGAGCGCAACGCCGTCGGCTTCAACGTGATGATGCGGGCCCGCTTCTGAGGCGGCCCGCCCGCCGGCGAGGGCTCAGCGCTTGATCCCGGTGGCCCGGAAGGACTCGGAGTTCCGCACCCGCCGGGTGACGGCCACGTCCGAGAAGCCGGCCTCGGTGTAGAGGATCTCGAGCTGCTCGCCGCGGAACCAGCGGCGCACCGGGATGCGGAGGCGGTCGTAGATGTCGGCCACCACCACGTCGTAGGGCCAGCGGTAGTGGTCGTGGATCGGCAGGTGGCTCACCACCTCGCGGGCCAGCGGCACCTCCTGGAGGAAGGCGTAGGGGGTGTGGCTGAACACGCGCAGCCCGGCGGCGATGACCTGGCTGACCGCGTGCAGGGCCTCGGGCGGCAGGCGCGTGGTGACCGCCCGCAGGCGCTGGCTCGTCGCGAGGGCCACCCCCTGCCGGGGGCCGTAGACCCACAGCGACAGGCGCCCGCCCGGCCGGGTGAGGTCGACGAGGCGGGCGAACATCGCGTCCGGGTCCTCGGCGTGGTGCAGCACCCCGAAGCAGTAGACGAGGTCGAAGAGGTCGTCGCGGAGCGGGGGGTGCATCAGGTCGCCCTGCACGACGTGGACCCGGCTCAGGGTGGCGGTGTTGGCGCGGGCGGCGGCCACGGCGTCGGCGCTGTTGTCGAGGGCCACCACCTCGGCGCCGAAGCGGGCGGCGTGGAAGGCGTGGCGGCCGTAGCCGCAACCGGCGTCGAGGACGAGCTGCCCGAGGAAGTCGGGCGGGGCGAGCGGGCTGGCGAGGTCGAGGAAGTTCTCCTCCCACTCGGGGCGGGCGTGGTCGAAGGTGGTCCACCGGTGCCCGGTCTCGGCGCCGGCCTCTCCGCCTTCGGGGATCAGGCGCGGGATGCCCTCCCGGACGAGCCAGGTCGATCCGCAACCGGCGCAGGCGATGGCGCCCTCGAGGACCTCGGTCTCGACGCCCCGGTCGAGGTCCACCCCCGGCGGGACCGCCTCGGTCGGGTCGAAGTGCCCCCGGGTGATCGGGCGCTCCTCGGTGCGGTGGGCGTCGACGGACAGATCGGTGCCGCGGCAGTGGGGACAGGCCAGCCAGTCGAGCAGTCGGAGCTTCACCCTTCCTCCCTCGCCGCCCGGAGGGGTCCGCGACGGCCCGCTGCATGTAACGCGCAGGTGTCAGCGGTCGCCCGCCCCCCCGCGTTGGGCTATAGCCCGGCCCTTCGCCCGGGCGGCCCTCGCCCCGGCGAGCGCAGGAGCCGAAGCCCATGTCCGACACGCCCGAATCCCAGTCCGCCGGCCGCGGTTCCGGCGGCCGCAAGGTCGAGGTCCTCGACGACGTCATCATCCGCTTCGCCGGCGATTCCGGCGACGGGATGCAGCTCACCGGCACGCAGTTCACCAACACCAGCGCGCTGCAGGGCAACGACCTCGCCACCTTCCCGGACTACCCCGCCGAGATCCGCGCCCCCGCCGGCACGCTGGCCGGCGTGAGCGGCTTCCAGGTCCACTTCTCGTCCCGGGACATCCTCACCCCCGGCGACTCGCCGACGGTGCTCGTCGCGATGAACCCGGCGGCGCTCAAGACCAACCTCGGGGCCCTGCGCCCCGGGGCGATGATCATCGCCAACACCGACAAGTTCAAGAAGCGCGACCTCGAGAAGGCCGAGTACGCGAGCAACCCCCTCGAGGACGGCTCGCTCGAGGGCTTCCAGGTCGTGCCGGTGCCGATCAGCAGCCTCACCCGCCGGGCGGTGGAGCCCTTCGGCCTCACCCCCAAGCAGGCCGACCGCTGCAAGAACTTCTTCGCCCTCGGCATGACCTACTGGCTGTTCCACCGCGACCTCGAGCCCACGGAAAAGTGGGTGCGGGGCAAGTTCAAGGAGCCCTTCTCCTCGGCGAACCTCGCCGCGCTCCAAGCGGGCTGGAACTACGCCGACACCCTCGAGATCTTCCACAGCAGCTACGAGGTCCCGCCGGCGAAGCTCCCCCCGGGGACCTACCGCAACATCACCGGCAACCACGCCCTCGCCCTCGGCTTCGCCACCGCGGGCAAGCTCGCGGGCCGCACCCTCTACCTCGGCGCCTACCCGATCACGCCGGCCTCGGACGTGCTCCACCACCTCGCCCGCCTCAAGGCTCTCGACGTGATCACCTTCCAGGCCGAGGACGAGATCGCCGCCATGGCCTCCACCGTCGGCGCGAGCTACGGCGGCGCCCTCGCGGTGACGGCCACCTCCGGCCCGGGCCTCGCCCTCAAGAGCGAGGCGCTCGGCCTCGCCCTCATCTCGGAGCTGCCCCTCGTCGTCGTCGACGTGCAGCGCGGCGGCCCCTCCACCGGCCTGCCGACCAAGACCGAGCAGTCCGACGGGGTCGCCGTGAAGTTCATGACGCCGGTGATCCTGCTGAGCGACGGCTACCTCGCCAACGGCGCGGAGCCCTGGCGCCTGCCGGACCTCGACGCCCTCGAGCCCATCGAGGCCCACGTCCCCACCGACCCCGAGGGCTTCCGGCCCTACGACCGCGACCCCGAGACCCTCGCGCGGCCCTGGGCGGTGCCGGGCATGGCCGGCTTCGAGCACCGCATCGGCGGCCTCGAGAAGGAGGACGGCACCGGCAACGTCTCCTACGACCCCGACAACCACGAGCGCATGACCCGCCTGCGCGCCGAGAAGGTCCAGCGCGTCCAGCGGGTCATCCCCCCCGTCGAGGTCCACGGCGACGACGACGGCCCGCTGCTCGTCACCTGGGGCGGCACCTTCGGCGCCGTCCGCGCCGCCGTCGACAAGGCCCGGCGCAGCGGCCTGCGCGCCGCCCACGTCCACCTGCGCTGGCTCAACCCCTTCCCGGCCAACCTCGGCGAGGTCCTCCGGGAGCGGACGGCCCGCGGCACCCCCGTCGTCGTGGCCGAGCTCAACACCGGCCAGCTCGCCGCCATCCTGCGCGCCCGCTACGAGGTGCCGCTCCAGACCATGAACAAGATCGCCGGCCAGCCCTTCCGCGTCAGCGAGGTGCTCGCCCGGATCCAGACCCTCGCTTCCACCGAGGAGGCCACCCGATGATCCAGCAGGCGCACGCCCTCACCAAGAAGGACTTCATGTCGGACCAGACGGTCCGCTGGTGCCCCGGCTGCGGCGACTACGCCATCCTCAGCCAGGTCCAGACCGTGATGGCCGAGTCGGGCATCCCCAAGGAGCAGTTCGCCGTCGTCAGCGGCATCGGCTGCTCCAGCCGCTTCCCGTACTACCTGTCGACCTACGGCTACCACACGATTCACGGCCGGGCGCCGGCGGTGGCCACGGGCCTCAAGATCGCCAACCCGGACCTCAACGTCTGGGTGATCACCGGCGACGGCGACGCCCTGTCCATCGGCGGCAACCACCTGATCCACGTGCTGCGCCGCAACGTCGACATGCAGATCCTGCTGTTCAACAACCGGATCTACGGCCTGACCAAGGGGCAGTACTCGCCGACCTCCGAGGCCGGCAAGCTCACGAAGTCCTCGCCGATGGGCTCCATCGAGCACCCCTTCATCCCCTGCGCCACCGCGCTGGGCGCCGACGCCACCTTCGTCGCGCGCACCGTCGACATCTTCGTCAAGGAGCAGCGCGAGGTGCTCCGCGCCGCCGTCGCCCACAAGGGCGCCGCCTTCGTCGAGATCCTCCAGAACTGCGTCATCTTCAACGACGGCGCCTGGAAGGACCTCACGGAGCGCAAGCTGCGCGACGAGCACGTCATCTTCGTCGAGCACGGCCAGCCGATGATCTTCGGCCCGAAGAACGGCCCGAAGAAGGGGCTCCGCCTCGACCAGTGCACCACCCTCGAGGTGGTCGAGCTGAGCGAGAACCCCACCCTCGCCGAGATGGTGGCGAAGCAGATCCTCGTCCACGACGAGACCAACGCCGTCCTCGCCAACATGCTCGCCCGGATGCAGCCCCCCTTCCCCGTCGCCATGGGCGTGCTCTACCGCGTCGAGAAGTCGACCTACGAGCGCGAGGCCCACGCGCAGGTGGCGCGGGCCAAGGAGCGCCCCGGCGCCGCCGACCTCCAGGCGGTGCTCCACGGCCGCGAGACGTGGACGGTGGAGTGATGCGCCCGCTGGGCGAGCTCCGGGTTCCGCCGGATCTCGCCGGCGTGCTCTGCGACATCGACGACACCGTGACCTGGGAGGGGCGGCTGGTGCCCGCGGCCCTCGCCGCGATGGCCCGGCTGCGCGAGGCCGGCCTGCGCGTCGTCCCCGTCACCGGGCGGCCCGCCGGCTGGGTCGACCACATCGCCCGCATGTGGCCCGTCGACGGCGTCGTGGGCGAGAACGGCGGCCTCTGGTTCTGGATGGAGGGCGGGCGCCTGCGCCGCGCCTTCGCCCAGTCCGCCGAGGAGCGCGCCGAGAACCGCCGACGCCTCGACGCCATCGCCCGCGACATCCTCGCCGCCGTGCCGGGGACGGCGCTGGCCAGCGACCAGCCCTACCGGGAGCTCGACCTCGCCGTCGACTTCCGCGAGGACGTGCCTCCGCTCGGCGACGCCGCCATCGACGCGATCGTCGCGGCCTTCGAGGCGCGGGGCGCCCGCTGCAAGGTCAGCTCGATCCACGTCAACGGCTGGTTCGGCGACTTCGACAAGCTCAGCGGCTTTCGCGCCTTCCACCGGCAGCGCTGGGGCGAGGCGATGGACCCCGGGCGCTGGGCCTTCTTCGGCGACAGCGCCAACGACGAGCCGATGTTCGCCACCTTCCCCCTCGGCGTCGGCGTGGCCAACGTGCGGCGCTTCCTGCCGCGCATGGCCGCGCACCCCCGCTACGTCACCCCGAGCCCCGGCGGCCACGGCTTCGTCGAGGGCGTGGACGCGATCCTGGCGGCCCTCGGCCGGGCCTGAGCCGGGGGTTCAGGCCCGGCGGTGAGGCAGGGGCTCGCCGCGGACGAAGGCGCCCACCGCCGCGACCAGCCCCTCGCGAATGCGCTCGGGCAGGCGCGCGTGGTAGCCGGCGGCGTGCGGGGTGAACAGCAGGCCCGGCAGCTCGCGCACCCGGGCGAGGTCCGGCCAGGGCTCCTCGGGGAAGACGTCCACGGCCAGGGCGCCCAGGCGGCCCGCCGCCAGCGCGGCGACGGCGGCGTCCACGTCGAGGAGCGCGCCGCGGGCGGTGTTGACGACGACGAGCCCGCCGCGAGCCCGGGCGATCCGCTCCCGGGAGAGGATGCCCCGGCTCGTCGGGTTGAGGTCGCACAGGAGGCACACGGCGTCGCACTCGGCGAGCATCTCGTCGACGGTGGCGGGTCGCACCCCGGGCGGCAGGCCGGCCGGGTCGGCGCCGAGGACCTCGACCCCGAGGGCGTCGAGGATGGCGGCCATGCGGCGGCCGATCACCCCGAGGCCGACCACGCCCACCCGGCTGCCCGCGAGGGTGCGCGGGGCGAGCTCGGGGAGTTCCGCCCGGGCCCAGGCGCCGCGACGGGCCCGCTCCTGGAGCTCGCCCACCCGCCGCAGGCCGTGGATCAGCATGCCCAGGGTGGCCTCGGCCACGGCGTCGCGCCGCGCCATCGGCAGGCGGCAGGCGGCGATGCCCGCCCGGCGCATCCAGTCGAGGTCGAGGTGGTCGGTGCCGCTGGTGGTGGTGATCACCAGGCGGGCGCTCGGCGCCCGGGCCAGCTCGCGCTCGCCGAGGGGGAGCTTGCTGCTGACGACGACGATCTCGGCGTCGCTCCCCGGGGGGAGGACGTCGACCAGCCCGGACAGGGCGCGGGCCTCGGCGGCGAGGTCCGCGTCGGTCTCGTAGGCGCTGCGGCTCCAGCGGGACAGGCGCATGGCGGCGCCCTAACCGGGCCGGCGTCTTCAGCCCCGTCGCGTGCCGCCCGAGGGGCGACGGGGCGGCGCCGCCCGCCCGGCGCCCCGGCGGACGGGCCGAGCCGGGCGCTCCCCGGCGACCCACGAACCCGGCGCCGGCTCGCCGGGCACCACCAGGGTCGCCTCGCCGACGGCACCCTGCTCGTCGGCGCTCAGCCGCCGCGTGCGCCGCGTCGCGGCGAGCCGGACCTCGCCGTCGCGGGCCAGCCACCACGGGATCTCCACCGACTCGGGCCCGCTGCCGCAGCGCCACCGCTCCTCGCCGACGCGCACCCGGGCCTCCACGTCCGCCGCCGCATACTCCCCCCGCCACCACAGCACGACCCCGCCGTCCGGCCGTTCCCGCCGGTGGACCACTTCGGGGATCTCGCCGAACTGGGCGATGCGCTCGGCGTGGACCTCCCAGCCTCTCCACCCCTCGAGGTCGATGCCCACCGGCTGCCAGGCCACCCCGCGCTCCACCGCGGCGCGCGGCAGCCGCCAGGCCCCCGCCTCCCAGGCCAGCTCCACCCGCTCGCCGAGGCGAAGCGACGCGGCCGCCGCCGCCGGCGCCCCGGGGGCGACCGCCGGCACGGGCTCGCAGCGGCCGGGGGCCAGCGGGACCGCGGACCCGGCCACGCCCGCGTAGGGCGCGACGGCGGCGCGCAGGAGGGCGGCGTCGGAATCGCCGTCCGCGCGCTCGGCCACCACCCGGACGACCACCGTGCGGCGCACCGGGACGCGCACCAGCTCGCCCGGCGTCGCGCCGCCGCAGGCCGCCAGCCCGGCAGCGAGGACCGCCGCGCCGAGAAAGGCGGGAACCGAGAAGGGGCGGTGGGGCACGCCGGAGTCCTCCCGGGCCTGCCCGGCGGCCGGTCGGAGGCCGGCCGGCCGCGGGACGAGGATGCGAAGCAACCGGGGGAACGGACCCGCGCGCCGCGCCCTGGAGTCCCGCGTCGCCGGGGACGCGGGGGCGCGGGGACGGGAGAGGAGGCGGAAGCCGCGCTTGGAAGCTCGGGGAGGCACGCCGGGAAGATGCATCGCCCGGCGAGAGCGTGGCGCGCGTTGCAGCCTTTTTGCAGGGGTGGTATTGAATGAGCGTTCATTCAGTGCCGCATCTCCCCTCTCGCAGGAGAAACCATGAGCGCGACCGACTACAGCGTGGACCTCCGAGACATCCGCTTCATCCTCCACGAGCAGCTCAAGGTGACCGAGACCCTCGGGCGCTTCGAGCGCTTCGCCGACTTCGACGCCGGCATGGTCGACCAGATGGTCGAGGAGGCCGTCAAGATCGCCACCGAGGCCATCGCGCCCACCAACAAGATCGGCGACCGGGAGGGCGTGAAGTTCGACGGCGAGGGCAACGTCACCACCCCCGAGTCCTTCAAGCCGGTCTGGAAGCTCGTCGCGGAGGGCGGCTGGCTCGCCCTGACGGCCGACCCGGAGCTCGGCGGCATGGGCGCGCCGCAGGCCGTCGGCACGGCGGCGGCCGACGCGATGACCGGCGCCAACGTCTCGTTCGCGACCTACTGGGAGCTCGCCCGCGGGGCCGCCAACCTCCTCGCCGCCCACTCCGCCGACACCTGGTGGGGCCGGCTGGCCGCCGAGAAGCTCTACGCCGGCGAGTGGGGCGGCACGATGTGCCTGACCGAGCCCGGCGCCGGCTCCGACGTCGGCGCGAACCGCACCCGCGCCACCCCCACCGAGGAGCCGGGCGTCTACACCCTGCAGGGCGAGAAGATCTTCATCACCGGCGGCGACCACGACCTCACCGAGAACATCATCCACCTCGTCCTCGCCCGCACCCCCGACGCCCCCGCCGGCACCCACGGGCTCAGCCTGTTCATGGTGCCGAAGTTCCTGTTCGACGAGAACGGCGAGCTCGGCGAGCGCAACGACATCGTCGTCGAGTCGATCGAGGAGAAGATGGGCATTCACGCCAGCGCCACCACCACGCTGTCCATCGGCGGGCGCGGCACCTGCAAGGGCTGGCTCATCGGCGAGGAGTTCGAGGGCATCAAGGTGATGTTCCACATGATGAACGAGGCCCGCATCGGCGTCGGCCTCCAGGGCATCGCCGGCGCCTCGGCGGCCTACCGCAACGCCGTCGCCTACGCCAAGGAGCGCCTCCAGGGTTCCGACCTCGACGACATCGGCGACGACGAGGCCCCCTCGGTGCCGATCATCCGGCACCCCGACGTCCGCCGCATGCTCCTGTGGCAGAAGGTCCTCGTCGACGGGATGCGCTCCCTGATCTACGACACCGCCTGCCAGATGGACATCGCCGCCGCCTCCGACGACCCGGCCGCCGCGAGCGAGGCCATGGGCTTCGTCGAGCTGATGACGCCGATCCTCAAGGCCTTCTGCTCGGACAAGGGCTTCGAGTGCACGGTGCAGGCGATGCAGGTCTTCGGCGGCTACGGCTACACCGCCGAGTACCCCGTCGAGCAGCACGTCCGCGACACGAAGATCTCCAGCATCTACGAGGGCACCAACGGCATCCAGGCGATGGACCTCCTCGGCCGCAAGATGCGCCGGGGCAACGGCGTGCTGTTCATGAGCTGGCTCAACCGCGTCAACGCCGAGGTGGACCGCTGCGCCGGCATCGAGGAGCTCGCGCCGGTGGTGGCGGCCTTCGAGAAGGCGCGCGACGCGCTGGGCGGCGCCGCCATGCACCTCGGCGCGCTGGCGATGCAGGGGCAGCTCAAGGCCGCGATGCTCCAGGCCACGCCCTTCCTCGAGCTGTTCGGCTACGTCGCCCTCGGCCACCAGCACCTCTGGCAGGCCCGCGTGGCCCACGAGGCGCTCCAGGGCGAGGTGTCCGACAGCGACCGGAAGTTCTACCGGGCCAAGGTGCTCGGCGCCCGCTTCTACGCCGCCGAGTTCCTGCCGAAGGCCGTCGCCATCGGCAAGAGCATCCGGTCGGGCGACCTGAGCTGCATGGACGAGGACCTGTTCGAAACCTGATCCGGGCCCCGCGTCCCGCCGCTTCCCGGCGCTACCATGACCCCGCGCGCCCCGCTCCGGGGCCGCGGGGTTTCCGTTCCGGGAGGGGACCATGCGCCGCGCCGCCCACCTCGTCGTCCTCGCCGCCCTCGCCGGCGGCTGCAACCCCATCGAGGCGCCCTCGGGCGCCCACGCGCTGCGGTTCCCGGACGAGGACGCCTGCGCCGAGGTCGAGCTGCCCGACGCGAGCTTTCCCGCGGCGCTGACCGTCGAGGCCTGGGTCCGGGCCGACGAGGCGCCGCCGGCCGGGGTGCACCCGCTCGTCGTGTGGAACGGCGCCTTCGCCCTCTGGGAGGACGCCGACGGCGTCGGCACCTTCGGAGAGGACACCCCCGGGGGCCTCGGCGCGAGCGCGCCGACCGACTGGATGGACGGTGAGCTGCACCACGTCGCCGCCACCTGGGACGGCTCCACCAGCTCGCTCTACCTCGACGGCGAGCGCCTCGCCTTCCACGAGGGCACCGCCATCGGCGTCGAGCCGGCCCCCCGCATCCAGATCGGCTGCTGGGGCGCCAAGGAGGCCCACCGCGGCATCATCGACGAGGTGCGCCTGTCGTCCACCGTGCGCTACGCCGACGACTTCGACCGCCCCGAGGCCCCCTTCGAGCCGGACGACGCCACCCTGCACCTCTGGCACCTCGACGAGGGCGAGGGCGCGGTCTCCCTCGACGAGGCCCACGCCGCGGACGTCGCGCTGGACGGGGTGGAGTGGGCCGACTTCGACCTCAGCGAGGCCATCGCTCCCTGAGCGCCGCCTCGACCACCGCCACGGCCTGGGGCACGCCGAGCCTCTCGGTGGACAGGACGAGGTCGTAGCCGATGGGGTCCCGCGGGTCGACGCCGAAGAGGGCCTTGACCATGCGCGTGCGCCGGGCGTCGGTGCGCTCGACCTCGCGCGCCGCCTCCTCGATGGGGATGTCCCGGTGGTGGGCGAGCCGCCGAACCCGCAGGGGCAGCGGGGCCACGCAGCGCACCCGCAGCGCCCGCTCGGGACCGAGGACGACGTTGGCCGCCCGCCCGAGGATGACGGCCTGTCCCTCGGAGGCGATGTACTCCACCACGTCGGTGAGGCTCGTGAGGTAGTCGGCCGAGGACATCGTGTCGGACGAGAGCATGAGGTCGAGGAGGTCGCCGAGGTAGGTGCGGTCGCCGGCCTCGGCCGCCTCCACCCGGGATCGGGCCACGCTGGCCCGCTCGGCGATGAGCGTGACGAGCTCGCGGTCGTAGAGCGTCCAGCCCAGCCGCTCGGCCAGCGCCTCGCCGACGGAGTCGGCCAGGGAGCCGTACTCGCCCGTGATCGTCACCACCGGCTTCGCCTCCTCCGCGAGGCGGTGCCCCGCCCGCGCCCGGCGCCGGGCGATCCACTCGCGAACCTGGCGCTCGACGATCGTGTCCCTGGACCTGGTCATGGGCACCTCCGGTTGACCGCTTCACCTCCATCGTAGCGCGAGCGGATCGGAGCTTCCGTGATCCAGCCCTCCTTCCGGCGGTTCCAGCCTGCCTTCTCCCGCTCGCGAAGCCCCCGCCGCGCGCCGCCGGGGGCGGCGCCCCCCCCTTTGCAAAGCCTTGACGCAGCAGGTGCCCCCTTTTTGTGACAGACTTGCGTCGGCACCGAGCGGGGGGACGCGCCCTCAAGCATGACCGCGTCCGGCCGACAGGAGACGTCCGCGTTCCCCCAACCCGCCGCCGCATCCGCGACGACGCCTCCCCGGAGATCTGTCTCTTATACACATC
>WGAH01000479.1 GCA_015489145.1 Deltaproteobacteria bacterium | reverse complement strand
GGCCAGGGCCGCGCCCCCGGCCGCGAGCAGGCTGGTGCGAAGGCTCGGCCCCGCCTGGGCCGCGGCGGCGCGCACCCCGGAAAGCCCGGCGGCGCCGGCCAGGCCGAGGAGGGGCAGCGCCGGGAGCACGGCGAGGAGCCACAGCATCGCGGTGCCCGCCGCGCGCCGGTCGCCGAGGGGCAGGGGCGGGCGGCGCCGCAGGCCGAGGCCGCCGAAGGCCCGCCGGCCGAGAAGGGCGCGCTCCGCCGCGAGCAGCGCGCCGCCGACCACGAGCATGGGCAGCACCAGGGCGAAGGCCTCCCCCGGGGCGTAGCGCAGGCCGCCGAGGCGGCTGAACACCACCGCCGGCCAGGTGGGGGCGCGCAGGAACAGGGGCACCCCCGCCTCGGACAGCGCGAGGGCGAAGGCGACGAGCACGCCGAAGCCGACGGCCGGGGCCGCCATCGGCAGCAGCACCCGGACCAGGGCGCGGGCCGGGCCGGCGACGACGCGGGCGGCCTCCTCGGCGGTGGCATCCACCCCGCGCAGGCCCAGCGCCGTCAGCCCCGCCACCACCGGCGCGTGGGCCAGCCCGAGGACGAGCACCACCCCGGCGCTCGAGAACAGCGGTCCCGCCGCCGGGCCGAGGAGCCGGAACCACCCGAGGGCGAGCAGGAAGGGCGGCAGCGCCGCCGGGAACAGGTGGACGAGCAGGGCGGCCCGCGCTCCCCGGGCGTCGGTGCGGCCGGCCAGGGCGCCGACCGGCACGCCCACCGCCGCCGACAGGGCCGTCGCCAGCGCCGCCACGAGCAGCGTGCGCCCGAGCACCGCCCACGGCGCCGTCCGGCCGAGGGTGGCGGCCAGCGCGTCCCAACCGCCGGAGGCCGCCTCCACGGCGAGCATCCCCAGGGGCGCCCCGGCCAGCGCCGCCAGCGCCGCCCCCGCCGCCGCCAGGGCGAGCGGCCCTTCGAGGCGGGCCCACCGGGCGGCTACCACCCGACCTCGTCCCGCAGCCAGGGCTCGATGCGCGCCATCGTCTCGGCGACGGCGGCGTAGTCGACGCGCATGGCCCGGATCTCGCCGACGGGACGCACGCCCTCGGGCACCGGCACCTCCGGGAACAGGGGCATGTGCGCCGCGCTGGCGGCCAGGGTGCGCTCGCCGTCGGGGCTGGCGAGGCAGTCGATGAGGGCGCCGGCGGCGTCGGGGTGGGGGCCGCCGCGAATCGCCACCGCCGCCGTGGGCATGACCAGCGTGCCCTCGCCGTCCTGGTCCGGGTAGACGACGCGCACCGGCGCCCCGGCGGCCAGCGCCTCGTGGGCGTCGTCGGTGTCGGTGAGGCCGAAGACGACCTCGCCGGAGACGACCAGCCGCTTCACCTCGCCGTTGGAGCTGGCGATGCGCGTGCCGTTCGCCTTCACCGCCCGCAGGAAGTCGCGCGCCGCGTCGTCGCCCCAGGCCGTCGCCAGCGCCGCGACGTGCATCGTCGTCGTGCCGAACAGCGGGTTCGCCATCGCCGCCTGCCCGCGCCACCGCGGGTCGGCGAGGTCGCGCACCGAGGCCGGCGCCGCCCCGTCGGGGTGCGTCGCCGCCAGGCGCTCGGTGTTGACCAGCAGCACCCGCGCCCGCGCCGCGAAGCCCGCCCAGCGCCCCTCGGCGTCGCGGGCCCAGGCCGGCAGGCGCTCGGCCCCCGGCGGCAGGTGGGCGGCCACCAGGCCCCGCTTCGCCAGCAGGTAGGGCCGCACCGGGTCGTTGGACCAGAACACGTCGGCGCGCGGCCGGTCGGCCTCGGCCACCAGGCGGTTGACCAGGCCGGTGCTCTTGGTCTCCTCGGTGTCGTAGGCGGCGCGCACCGCGAGCCCGGTCTTCGCCTCGCAGGCCTTCAGCACCGGCTCCGAGAACACCTGGTCGACCGAGGTGTAGACGACCACCTCCCGCGCGGGTTCCGCCGGAGCGGCGGGCTCCCCCGAGCCGCCGCAGGCCGCCAGCAGGAGCAGCGCCGCCCTCATCGCCCGCTCTCGGCCGGCGTCACGCGGAAGTCGTCGAAGCGCGTGGCGGCGTCGGCCTTGGTCCACAGGCCCACGCCCCCGGCCTCGGGGAAGGTGGCGTCGCGGGCGTCGAGGAGCTTGCGGCCGTCGAGCCAGCCCTCGAAGTGGTCGCCGTGCATGGCGACGCGCATCTCGTGCCAGCCGTCGTCGAGGTGGACGTCGGCGCTCGCCTTCATGCGGCGCACCCCGCCCTGGACGGTGTAGAAGCGGAAGTTGTCCTCCAGCGGGTTGAAGCGCGCCACGTAGTAGTCCTGCGCGCCCCGGGCCCGCCACAGGATGCCGCCGCCCTGGTCGATGCGCCCGGCGTCGGCGTGGAACTTCACGCTGATCGTGCCGTCGAGAAAGCGCACGGCCTTCGTCCAGCACAGGTTGAAGGTGCCCGCCGAGTCGTGGTTGGGGCTCGTCAGCGCGAGCACGTGGGGGCCCGGCCGGGCGTCGCCGGCGTCGACCACCTGCCAGGTGGCGAGGGGGCGGCCGGTGCCGGTGGCCTGCACCACCCAGCCAGCGGGGAGGCCGCCGGGCGAGACATCCTCGAAGTCCCAGACCACCGTCCCCTCCGAGGCCCCGGCGGGAGGCGTGTTTTCGTCGCCCCCCTCCGCCGTCGCCGGCGCGCCGCCGGGCTCCTGCACCGCCGCCTCCGCGGGCCGCGCCTCCGCGGTCTGCGCCTCCGCGGCCCCCGCCTCCGCCGGAGCCGCCGCCTCCGTGTCTCCGCTGCCACAGGCGACCCCCGCCGCCAGCAGTCCCGCCGTCCACCGCGCGATGCGAGCCATCGACCCTCCCCGCTCCACCGGAGCCCGGAAACCGGGAGGGCTGTAATCGCTCCCGCCCGGGCCGCTACCCGCCGAGCACGAGGTACGCGGCCCCGGCCTCGCTGCCGCCGGTGGACTCCTGGTCGGCGCCGACGAGGATGTCGTCGTAGCCGTCGCCGTCGAAGTCGCCGCCCAGCCCGAGCCCGATGCCGGCGCGGTCGTCGGTGGCCTCGCCGGTGAGGAAGGCGTCGGCGTCGCCGATGCTCTCGGTGGCGCCGCCGCTCGGCGGGGTGGTGACCAGGTAGACCATGCCGCCGCCGCTGTACGGGGCGCCGCCGGCGTCGTAGGAGCCGAGGACGAAGTCGTCGCGACCGTCGCCGTTGATGTCTCCGCCGCCGGCCAGCACCTCGCCCAACCCGTCGCCGTAGGCCTCGCCGAGGAACATCGCGTCGGCGAAGCTCGCCAGGCTGCCGGTGCCGTGAATCGTGCCCGTGCCGTGGATGAGGTAGACCTTGCCGGCGTAGCTCGCGGCGTCGTCGTTGCCGGGCGCCCCCACGAGGATGTCGGCCTTGCCGTCGCCGTCGACGTCGCCCGCCCCCGCGACGCTCATGCCGGCGTAGTCCTCGGCGTGCTCGCCGGTAAAGATCGCGTCGGCCGAGGCGAGGCTGACCTGGCCGTTCACCGGCCCGAGCACGAGGTAGGCCGCCCCCGAGAGGTTGCCGCCGGGATCGGCCCGGTGCGCGCCGACGAGGATGTCGTCGAAGCCGTCGCCGTCCACGTCGCCGGCGGGGGCGGCGTACCAGCCGGCGGCGTCGCTGGCGCTGGCGCCCACCAGGCGGGCGTCGGCGTCCTCCCAGTCGAGGGAGCCGGCGACGGGGCCGAGGAAGATCGCCGCCGCCCCGCCGTCGGCGTAGCTGCCGTCGGCGTTGGGCACGCCCACGAGGATGTCGGCCTCGCCGTCGCCGTTCACGTCGCCGGCCGAGGCGGCGGCCATGCCCACGAGGTCCGAGTCGTCCACCGAGGCGATCACCGCGTCGGCGTCGCCCACGTCGAGGAAGCCGTGGACCGGCCCGGCGAAGACCCAGGCCGCGCCGCCGTCGGAGTTGGAACCGTCGTACCAGGGCGCGCCGGCGACGAGGTCGTCGTAGCCGTCGCCGTCGAAGTCGCCGCCGCCCAGGGCGAAGCCGAAGCGCCCGGTGCGGCCCTCGCTCGGGTCGCCCTCGATGATCGCGTCGGCCAGCGACAGGTCGAGGGTGCCCGAGGATGTGCCGCCCTCGACGAGGTAGACCGCCCCGGTGGCCCAGTTGCCCGAGCTGGTCTCGGCGTAGGGCGCGCCGACCAGCACGTCGTCCAGGCCGTCGCCGTCGGTGTCGCCGATGAAGGCGACGGCGCGACCGGCGTTGTCGTCGTCCTGCTCGCCGAGCAGCTTCAGCTCGGCGCTCCCGAGGTCGACGCTCCCGCAGGGCGCGCCGGGCCGGCAATCGTCGCCGTCGCAGTCGGAATCCACGCCGTCGAGGGAGACCTCGGGCGCGTCGGGGTTGACCGTCGCGTCGCCGTCGTCGCAGTCGTCGCCCCAGCTCTCGGCGTCCCAGCCGTCGCCGTCGGCGTCGTAGTCGCTCGCCCCGTCGCAGTCGGAATCCACGCCGTCGTACCAGGTCTCGGT
>WGAH01000478.1 GCA_015489145.1 Deltaproteobacteria bacterium | reverse complement strand
AGACAGGCCCGGGACCTCGCCCGCATGGCGGCCGCCGCCCTCGACCACGAGGCCCTCCGCAACAAGGTCGTCGAGGTGGTCGGCGCCGAGACCACCACCGCCCGCGCCGCCTTCGAGGCCGCCTGCCGGGCCGTCGGCTCCGAGCCGAAGGTGCGCGTCCTGCCCGGCCCCGTCGTCGCCCTCGGCCGCCGGCTCCAGCGCCCCGTGCGCCGCTACGCCCACCGCCTCGCCGAGCGGCACGCCTGGTACACCGAGCGCATCGACGAGGGCTGGCGGCCCCGGGACTTCGGCCTGGAGCCGACCCCCCTTGCCGACGCCCTGGCCGCCACCGGCGAGTGGATGCTCGCCATGCGCGACCCGGAGGAGCGCGCCCGCCGCATGGAGCACCCGAAGCTCCAGGCCACGGTCTACACGCCGGGCGTCTCGAACCTGCGCGATCTCCCCGCCGGGCCGCCGCCGCGCCGCGACTGACCGGCGAACCGCCGCCCGGGCCCCCCGGGGTTCAGTGCCCGGCGGCGGCCTTCAGGCCCTTGGGCCGGGCGTTCCACAGGCGCGTGGCGAGGAAGAGCCCCAGCGCCGCGAAGGGGATCATCGCCAGCGGCCAGGCGATCCAGTTCTTCGGGTCGAGCACCGGCCCGGTGAGGTTGCCGGCGGCGTCGAATTCCTCCTCGGGGAGCAGCAGGAAGTAGGTCAGCGACATCGCGCCGGTGCCCAGGTAGACGAAGCCGTCGATGATGCCGACGGCGATGCCGGCGTTGCGGCGCCCGCCGAAGTCCATGCTCGCCGTGCCGGACATCATGCCGTGTACGCCGATGACGGCCATGCTCATGAAGACGACCAGCCAGCCCACCGCTGGGGTGGTGTAGACGAAGCTGAGCGCGATGGCGCCGAGGAGCAGCAGGCCGTAGAGCAGCGCCGCCACCGGGCCCCGGCGGCTGCCGAAGACGTGGTCGCTGATCACGCCGGCGACGACCCCGCCGAGGATGCCGGCCACGCACAGCAGCATGCCCCAGTTGTCGTAGACGAAGTCGCCCTTCAGGTGCAGCACCGCGTCGGTCTGCTTGGCGAAGGTGCGGTACCACTGCATGATCGCCTGCCGCAGGAAACCGCTGCAGAACTCGACGGCGGCGATGGTCATGATGACCTTGTTCCGCAGCATCATGCGGAAGACGGCGATCGGGTGCATCTGCGGGCCGTCGTCGCCGGAGGAGGCGTCCCCGGTGTCGAAGTCGGTGAACCCGGCGCGGCCCGGCGTGTCCTTCACCCACAGGAGGTCGATGGTCCAGAAGACCGCCAGGAGGAGGGTGGGCACGCCGAAGACCCAGGCGAGGGCGTGGCTGCCGAAGTGCTCGAGGATGAAATAGCTCCAGTCGAAGGCGAAGTAGATGCCCAGGCTGATGAGGATGCCGAAGATCGCCCCGAAGACGCCGCGCTCGCGAACGTGGAACCAGGGGGCGTTGACCTTGACGATGGCGACGGCGCCGAAGCTCTGGAAGTACATGTTCGCGCCGTAGAGCACGCTGAACAGGGTCCGGAAGTGCTCGCTGACGAAGGGGGCGAGGGACCAGCCGTCCAGCAGCGCCAGGGTGGCGAGACCCATCAGCGCGTTCATCAGCAGGGAGCCGCCGGCGCCGACGAGGATCGCGCGCTTGCCGCCGAAGCGGTCGGTGAGCGGCCCGTTGATGACGAAGCTGACGCCGTAGACGACCACCCCCACCCCGAAGATGAAGGCGAAGTCGGCGTTGCCCATCACCGCGTGCCCGGCCGCGTTCTGCATGTCCTCGAAGGCCATCTTGCTGACCTTGAGGTTGTAGCGACCCATGTAGAGGAAGGCGTAGGTGAGGCCCAGGGGCAGCCAGTTCAGCACCCGCCGGCGGCGGAAGGCGTCGCTGTGGCCGAGGCCCTCCACCTTCGGGAGGCGGGCGATGACCACGGCCACCGCGGCGAGGAGGATGAGGATCGGGGCCAGCTCCCGCAGCCAGTCGGGCATCGCGACCTCCCTTCCCGGGGGAATGGTCGGGCCCCGTATCACGCCCGCCCCGGCGCGGGACGACGCGGCGGGCCTACTCGACGCGGATCGCCCGCGGGTCGGCCGGCGCGACCACCGGGCCGGCCCGGAACACCGCCTCGGCCGCCTCGCGCACGGTCGTGCCGAGGCCCTCGAGGTTCCGCGGCTCGAAGCCGAGGTTGTAGGACCACTGCTCGGCGACGTAGGAGTTGGTCGCCACCTTGTAGGTCCGGTCGAGGTCGAGGGGCTCGCCCCCGACCTTCACCGAGACGATCTCGGGCACGCCCATGCGAACCCGCCACTCGAAGGTCGCCCCCGACCACTGCAGGGCCCCGCGGTTGCCCACCAGGGTGGCGTAGGCCGTCGACAGGGCCAGGCGCACGATCTCGTCGCCGGTGGCCTCGAAGGTGACCACCTGGTTGCCGAAGGGGAACACCTGGTAGAGCTCGCCGAGGGTGACCTCGCCGGCGGGAATGTCGGCCCGGATGCCGCCGGCGTTGTAGAGGCCGATGTCGGCCCAGCCGGCCTGGCGCACCACGTCGGCGGCGAAGCGGCCCGCCGGCGTCTCGCCGTCACCGCGCACCAGGTCGCCCTCGAGGCGCCCCACGACGGTCTGGAACTTCTGCTGGATGCGGCGGTCCCACTTCGCCGCCAGGGCCTCCACCGCCGGGTCCGCCGGGCCGGCGAGGGCGGCCGGGTCGAGGTCGACGAGGCCGCCCGAGAAGTTCCGGATGCGCCCGGCCTCGTCCACGTCGAACTCGACGACGCCGAGCTGCTTGCCCTCGCCCCCGGTCTGCACGATCCAGGTGTCGCCCACCCGCACCGGCTCCTGGAGCGGGGTGTGGGAGTGGCCGCCGACGATGAGGTCGATGCCGTCCACCGCCTCGGCGAGGTCCCGGTCGTGCTCGTAACCGATGTGCGTGAGCGCCACGACGAGGTCGACCTGGCCCTCCAGCGCCGAGACCTGCCGCGCCGCGACCTCGGCGACGTCCTCGACGGCGATGTGCTCCATCGTCTCCCGGCTGGCGAGGCGGCCGAGCTCCGGGGTGGTGAGGCCGAAGACGCCGATCCGCAGCCCGTTGCGGTCGAGGACGACCCGGTCGCGGAGCCCGGGGATCGCCGGCCGGGTCGCGTCGGCCGGGTCGCGGAGGTTGGCGGACAGCGCCGGCATCGGGCTCTCGGCCACCAGCGCCGCCGCGTTGGCGTAGCCCTTGTCGAAGTCGTGGTTGCCGAGCGTCCAGGCGTCGCAGCCGGCGGCGTCGAGGAAATCGAGCATCGCCCCGCCCATCACCCCGTGATCCTCGAACTCCATGAGGGGGGTGCCCGTCAGCAGGTCGCCGGCGTCGAGGTAGACGACGGCGTCCTCGCCCTCGGCCCGCCGCAGGGCGTCGAGCTGGGCGTCGAGGGCCACGAAGCCGCCCCGGAGCGGGGCGCCCTCGATCCAGGGCGCCGGCTCGGGCAGGACGTGGGTGTGGATGTCGTTGCTGTGCGCCACCACGAGGTGGCGCTCGGGAGCGTGGCCGGCGTCGGTCGGGGCGGCCGGCGGCCGGCAGGCCCCGAGGGCCAGGGCCAGGGTGAACCGCGCATGTCCCTTCATCGTGCCTCCCCCCGCGGGTCCTCGCCGCGCGGCGGCAGGGGCGGCGTCGGCGGCCGCTCCCCCGGTTTCTCGAACAGGTCGTCGCGTTCCACCCGGCGCGCGAGGCGCGCGAGGAGCTCGCGAAGGCGCCGCCGAAGCGCCGCGTCGCCGTGTCCCTTGCGTCCCATCCCAGGCTCCTCCCCCGGCGCGCTCACCGGGCCTCCCCCCACACCGTCCACCGCTCGCCGTCCCAGCGGTAGACCAGCGGGCTCACGGGGTGCTCCGAGGCGTCGTGCAGCCGCCGCACCCCGACCGCGAGCACCTTGTCGAAGTCGGGATCGCCCGGCACCCAGAACAGCAGGGTGTCGCGCTCGGGCACGCCGACCACCGGCTCGGCCCCGGCGATGGCGGCGAGGTCCTCGGGGTGCAGCAGCGCCGCGGCCACCCGCCCGTCGCCGTTGCCGCCCACCCAGTAGCGGCCCGCCATGCCCTCGACGCGCATCTCCTGGTAGATCCCCGCTGCGGCGGCGCCCTCGGTGGTGCGGCGGGCGACCGCCTCGAGGGCCGCCGGGGTGGTGTCCCAGGCGAGCAGCTCCGACTCGGTGACGAGGCGCCGGGTGCCGCCGACCTCGTAACCGAAGCACAGGTTGAGCTTCTCGACGAGCTGCCGGCACACCGGCACCAGGGCCGCGCCGCTCCGGCCGCGCTCCCGGGCGAAGTCGGCGTAGGCGGTGTAGACCGCGTCGGGCTCGGCCGTCGGCAGCACCCGCTCGGGCACGCCGCCGTCCGCCGCCGCGGGGCGGCCCACCGCCAGGGCCACGGCCAGGAACGCGCGCCGCACCGGTCTACTCCCCGACCGGGGCGGCGGCGAGGGGTTCCGCCCGCCCGTCCGCCGGCTCGCCCTCGGCCAGGCACCCGAGCAGCAGCTCGTTGATCCGCCGGTGCCGCTCGCTGGTGACCCGGGCCAGGGCCAGGGCCACCCGGGCGGCGCCGGGGCGCCCCTCGGCGACCATGCGCTCGAAGGCCTCGCGCGGGAAGCGGAACAGGGTGCCCGCGTCGAGGGAGCGGAGGGTGGCGGACCGCGGCTTCCCGTCCAGGACCGCCATCTCGCCCACGCAGTCCCGGGGGCCGAGGGTGGCCAGCACCCGCGCGGGCCGGCCGGGAAGGGCGCGGGTCACCTCGAAGCGCCCCTCGTAGACCACGTACCAGCCGTCGCCCTCGTCGCCCTCGCGAAAGACCGCCTGGCCGGCATGGGTGCGCTGGAGCTGCATGCCCCGGACCAGGTCGGCGAGCTGCTCGGGGTCGAGGGCGTCGAACATCGGCGTGCCGAGCAGGAAGTCGATGATGTGTTCCAGGGTGATGCCTGCCGACATGGACACCTTCCGCCCCCCGGTCGCCGGCCGGATCGCCGACCTCGGGGGCGCCCCCGTTGATAGCACGACGCCGGCCGCCCCCGCCCGGCCCGCCTTGCGTTAGGCTGGAGGTCCACCGCGGAGCGTCCCACCATGGCCCAGAGCAGCACCGGAATTCGCGGCCGGATCCGCCGGCGCATCAAGAACCTCGTCGACCGCCTCAACGGCGACTACTCCGCCGTCGCGCCCGAGGAGCTCGAGCCCTACAAGAAGCCGGGCACCCCGCAGGAGGACGTGAAGGTGGTCATGGCGAAGCTCAAGCGCCCCCGCGCGAAGCGCGACTGAGCCATGCTGCTCGAGAGCCGCATCGACGAGCACACGCGCCTGTTCATCGACGCCGAGGCCGCCGGCGGCTTCGCCAAGGACGACGCGGGCAACGACTTCCGCCCCGAGGACGTCCTCGACCACGTCGTCCGCATCGCCACCGGCGTCGCCGGGCGGGTCGCCGAGTCCGCCACCGAGCTGTCGCGCTCCCGCCCGGTGCCCTCGGCCCTCGAGGTGCGCTTCGGCGTCAAGGTGCAGGGCGACGCGCTGGTCTGCCTGGCCCGCAGCGCCGAGGACGCCCACTTCCAGGTCACCGTTCGCTGGGGTGGGTAGCCGGGTGCCCGGGCGCGCTGGCGCCGTCCTCGCCGGCGAGCTCGGCCGCGAGGCGCTCCATGCGTCGGCGCAGCTCCGCCCGCGCCGACTCGATCTCGCCGGGATCGGGGGGCGGCAGGCGGCCATAGGCCACCCGCACCCGCGCCCCGGGAAGCGGGATCTCGAACCGGTCCCAGGACCGCAGCCGGATCGCCGGGCGGGCCCGGCTCACGCCGAAGACCACGGGCACCCGGGCGCGGGCGGCCAGCACCAGCGCCCCGGCGTGGGGCTCGTGGCGGGGCCCCCGCGGGCCGTCGAGGGCCAGGGCCGGCGGCGGTCCCCCGGCGGCGAGCGCCGCCTGGCAGCGGCGCAGGGCCTCGCGCCCGCCGCGGCTGGCGCTGCCCCGCACCACCCGGTAGCCGAGGCGCCGGATCACCCGCGCCAGCAGCTCGCCGTCCCGGCTGAGGCTGGCCATGCCCAGGAACCCGCGGCCCGCGTGGGTCGCCACCATCACGAGCTGCTCGCCGTGCCAGAAGGCCAGCACCGCCGGCCCCGCGGCGAGGGTCTCGTCGAGGATCTCCCGATGGACGAAGGACACGCGCCAGCTCGCCGCCAGGAGGCGCACGCCGCCGGCCAGGACGGGGGCGGCCAGGCGGCCGCCGGCGGGGCGCGGGGCGACGGGCTCCATCGCCCCAGGATAGCCGGCGGGCGGCTCGCCCTCCCGATCCTCGCCGCCGCGGCCCTCGCCGCCTGCGCCGCCCGCCGCGCGCCACCGGCCCGCCGCCTCGCGGAGGTGGCCGCCGACCCGGGGCCCGGCGCTCCGGGCACCCCACCCTCCAGCTCTCCCGCCTGGACCGTGGACCTCGCCGGCCCCGACGGCGCCACCGGCCGGGAGTCCCTTCCGGGGCGC
Organism: Deltaproteobacteria bacterium; assembly: GCA_015489145.1. Taxonomy (GTDB): domain Bacteria; phylum Myxococcota_A; class UBA796; order UBA796; family UBA2385; genus S143-5. The sequence goes on along the minus strand of WGAH01000478.1, from coordinate 480 downwards.
ATCGCGATGTTCGGGTGGCGCGGGGCGGTGGGCGAGGTGGACGGCGACGGCACCGCCGACCTGGTCCTCGCCTTCGGCGGCGACCTCTACCCGCAGCGGCTGGTCGCCTTCCTCGGCCGCGCCCGCCACGGCTTCGTCGCCGGCAGCTACGTGCCCCGCTTCGACCCGCGCCAGGCCTGGGTGAGCGCCGAGGCCGGCTTCCACTCCCAGGTCCGCCTCGCCCCCCTCACCGGCGACCCGGACCACCTCGCCATCCTCGCCTCGACCTACAAGGGCGACGCCCGCTTCCCCGACTCCGCCACCCGCGCCTCGGGCCTGCGGCTCTACACCCCCGATCCCGGCCAGCGCCCCTCGCCGATCCTCGGCGCCCGGCCCATGACCGGCCGGTGGCTGATCTGCGGGGTGATGGTCGGGATCGGGGGTGTAGAGCCGCAGGCCCGAGGCGCGGGTGGCGGAGTCGGGGAAGCGGGCGTCGCCCTT
>WGAH01000477.1 GCA_015489145.1 Deltaproteobacteria bacterium | reverse complement strand
GGCCTGGCCCGCGCGCCCCCCCTGCAGCTCGCCGGCGAGGGCGAAGAAGGGGGCCGCCGCCAGGGCGTCGACGAGGTTGAACTGCGCGACCGGGAAGAAGCCGACCGGGTGGTAGACGAGGTCGCAGCGGGCGGGGTCCAGGCCGTGGAGGAGGGCGTGGGCCGTCCACCACCACGTCCAGACCGTGCCCACGAGGTCGGGGGAGCCGAGGCCGGCGTAGACGCGGCGCGCCGGGTCGCCCCACAGGCCCGGGGCGAGCAGGGCCGCGAGGCCGAGCCAGCCGAGACCGCGCAGGAACCCCGCCACGCGCCGCTTTGCCACCGCCTCGCCTCCGTGCCCCCCCCGGGGCCGATCCCGGGGGAAGGGGCATCCTACCAGCCCCTCGCGGTAGACTCGGCCGGCCCGCGCGAGGCGTCCCATGAACCGCCGCGAATGGCTGCCATCGCTGATCGTGCTCGCCGTCGCCTTCGCGCTCACGGGCTGGCCCGCCTTCTTCGAGCCCGCCGCCCGCGCCTTCGGCAGCCCCTGCTCCGAGGCGCCGGGCCACTTCTGGAGCCTTCGCGCCGCCGCCGACAACTTCTGGCGCACCGGCGGCTTCGTGCGCGTGGTCGACGCCGCCTGGCCGGACGGCTTCGCCGAGCACCTCATGGACCCGGTGAACCTCGTCGCCTACCTGCCGCCCTACTGGCTCCTCGGCGGCACCCAGCGCGCGGCGACGGTCGCCTGGAACGCGGTCCACGTCTTCGCCCTGCTCGTCGGCGGGCTCGGGGCCTGGCTCCTCGCCCGCCGCCTCCTCGAGCCCGGGCCGGCGCGGGGGCTGGCGGCGGCGGTGCTGGTGGCGGCGGTGGTCGCCAACCCCTACTTCCTGCACTACCCCGACACCGGGCGCTCGGAGTACGTGCCGGCGCTGTTCTACCCGTTGCACCTCGCGCTGCTGCACCGCGCCCTGCGCGAGGGCACCTGGCGCACGGCGGCGGCGGCGGGCGCCGTGCTCGGCGGGGTCGCGCTGGGCGGCTGGTACCTCGCCGTCTTCGTGCTGATCCAGCAGATCCCCATCGCGCTGGCCTTCGCCGCCGGCCAGCCCTGGCGGCGGTCGCTGGCGCGCCTGTCCATCGCCGCCGGCGTCGCCCTGCTCATGCTGGTGCCCGCCTTCCTGGCGCTGCTGGCCTACCCGCCCCGGGGGCTCCGGGTCGACGTGGTGCAGGCCAGCGCCTTCGCCGGCATCGACGTGCAGTTCGCGCTGCGCGACCTGCTGCGCCTGGGGCCGCCCATCGAGCCCGGTCCCATCGAGCTTCCGGGCTACGCCGGCGTCGTCCTGATGGGCCTGGCCGCCCTCGGCGCGGCGCTGCGCCCCCGGAGGGCGCTCGGCTGGCTGGTCCTCGGGGGGGTGGTCGCCCTGTCCACCCTCGGCGACCACCTGGAGTGGACCCGGCCGGCCAACCCCGGCGCCGCCACCGGGCCGCGACTGCTGCCCTGGTACCTGGAAGCGCTGGTGCCGCAGGTCAGCAACATCTCGAGCTGGGCGCGCATGGGCTGCCTCGTCACCCTGCCCTTCGGCGTGGCGGCGCTCCACGGCTTCGCCGCCCTGGCGCGGCGCCTGCCGGCCGTGGCGGGGCAGCTCGCCATCGTGGCGCTGGCCCTCGTCACGGTGGACGCCGCCACCTACCCGAGCGCCTGGCGGCCGGCCTGGCGCTCCTTCGACCCCTACCCCCCCGACGGCGCCGTCGAGGTCATCGCCGCCCTGCCGCCGGGCCCCATCGTGCAGTACCCCCTCGACATCCCCTACGGCTCGGGGCGCTGCGAGTTCCACAGCTTCCTGCTCGACTGGCAGCCGGTCCACGGCCGGCCGATCACCGTGTCCCTGCCGCCGGTCTTCGACATGACCCTCGAGCGCTACACCCTCTCCGACCTCGCGCGGCAGGCGCAGACCTCCTGGGTCCTCGGCGGCCGGCGCGGCGACCCGGCGGAGCTGTCCCCCGAGGAGCTCGCCGCCGCCCGGGCCTCGGTGGAGGCGATGCGCGAGGACGGGCTCGCCGGCATCGTCTTCTACACCGGCCTCGCCGAGTCGCCCGCTCTCGCCGGGCTCCTGCCCGCCGTCCTCGGCGAGCCGGATCTCGCCGAGGGGGAGGTGGTGGCCTGGTCGCTGGCGGAGGTGGGCGATGCGCCGCCTTGAGGGGCTCCGCCCGGCGCTCCTCGCCGCCCTGGTCGTCGTCCTCGCGGCCTCCGCCTCGGCCCTGGTCCACCCCCTCGGGGCGGCGGTCGGCGCCGCCGACGGCGAGGCCCCGGTGCACCTGTGGAGCCTGTGGGTGGCGGCGGACGGCCTCGCGGAGCACGGTCCCTTTCTCCGGGTGGCCCCGGTGAGCTGGCCGGCGGGGTTCTCGGCGCACCTGATGGACCCGGCCAACCTGCTCGTCTTCGCGCCGATCTACCGGGGCACCGCGCCCGTCCTCGGCGCGGCGGAAGCGGCCCGCCTCGCCTGGAACGCGCTGCACCTGCTCGCGCCGGCGGCGGCGGCGGCGGGCAGCGTGGCCCTGGCGCGGGAGCTGTTCGGCGCCGAGCTTCGGGACCGGTCCTTCGCCCTGGCGCTGCCGGTGCTGGTGTTCGCCTTCGCCGGGAGCGCCTGGCTGGTCCACCACGCCGACACCGGGCGCACCGAGCTGCTGCCGGCGGTGCTGTGGCCGGCGCACCTGGCGGCGCTGCACCGGGCCCTCGGGCCCCGCGGCGGCGCGCGGCAGGCGCTCGGCGCCGGGCTGGTCCTCGGGCTCATGGGGCTCGGCGGCTGGTACCTCGTGGTCTTCCTGGCGGTGCTGGAGGCGCCGCTGCTGGCGGCCTGGGCCTGGCGGCTGCGCCCGCCGGCGGCCCGGCTGGCCCTGGTGGTGGCGGCGCCGGCGGCGATGGTGGCGCCGGCCCTCGTCGCCCTCCTGCGCCACCCGCCCCTCGGCGTCTCCCTCGGCGACGCGCCCCTGCCGGCCTGGGGCGAGAGCGTGCCCGACGTGGTCTTCGGCCTGGAGCGCCTGCTGCGCCTGCCCGGGGCGAGCATGGCCCGGCCGCTGGAGTCGCCGGCCTACTTCGGCCTCGTGGTGCTGGCGCTCGGGCTCCTCGGCGCGGCGCTCCGGCCCCGGCTCGCCCTGCCCTGGCTGGCCCTGGGGCTGTGGGGGGTCTCGTGGGCCGCCGGTCCCTTCCTGGTGATGGGGCCCCAGCAGGCGCCGTGGTTCGTGGTGCCCGGGCCGGCCGGGCTGGCCGAGCGGGCGGTGCCGCCGCTGCGCGCGATGAACGCCTGGCCGCGCATGGCCTGCCTGTTGCCGCTGCCCTTCGGCGTGGCGGCCTTCGTCGGCGCGCGGGCGCTGCTGTCGCGGGCGCGCGGGGCGGCGTGGCAGCTCGCCGTGGTGCTGGCGGTGGCGGTGGTTCTCGACGGCGCCACCTTCGGCGGGACGCCGGCCTGGACCCGGCGCTCCTTCGCCTTCCCCTACGACGGCCGCACGGCGGCGCTCCTCGATTCGCTCGGTCCGGGCGGCCTCGTGGAGCTGCCCCTCGACATCTCCCTCGACGGCGCGCGGCACGTCCACGGGCGCTACCTCCTCTGGCAGCGCCGACACGGGCGTCCCGTCACCGCCAGCCCCCCGAACGAGGACGCGGCGCTGGCCTTCTCGACGGTGGCGCGCCTCGCCGGCCTGGGCCAGGCCTGGTTGGCCGCGCCCACGGGCCCGGCGCCCTTCCCCCTCGACGGGCGCGCCGACCCGCTGGACCCCGAGCGCCTCGCCTGCGCCCGGGCCGACCGCGCCGCCCTCGCCGAGCGGGGCATCGCCTGGGTCGTGCTGCACCGGGACGTCGTGCCGGGCCCGTCCCTCGAGCCGATGCTGCGGCAGGTGATGGGGCCGCCGGCCCGCGAGGTCGCCACCGCGGCCGCCTGGTCCACGGCGGAGCCCTGGCCCGGCGAGGGCGTCGGGAATGGCGGACTCGAGGATGGGCGACACCGTCAACTTCGCGCACCGGCGGGGCGCGGCGCCCTCCCCGGGCCAGGGCTCCGCCGTGGACCAGGCGGCCGCGGTGGAGACCTCGCGGGCCGGCGGCCCCATCACCTGCCGCAGCATCGGCTCGAGGGACGGGCCCGGCACGACGTCCCGGTGCAGCACGACCCAGGCGATGCCCCGCTCGGCGAGGGCGG
>WGAH01000476.1 GCA_015489145.1 Deltaproteobacteria bacterium | reverse complement strand
CCGCCTCGACGCGATGCTCGAGCGCACCCGCGAGGTCCTCGCCCTGGTCCACCCCACCGTCGAGTCGGTGGGCCAGGTCTTTCCCGGCCGGGGCGCCCACGCCGACGGTGCAGCGGAAGACGACGGGCTGGTCGGTGGTGAACCCGTCGGCGTGGGCGCCCCGGCCGGGAAAGACCTGGCCCACCGACTCGACGGTGGGGTGGACCAGGGCGAGGACCTCGCGGGTGCGCTCGAGCATCGCGTCGAGGCGGTCGAAGCGGAAGGGCGGCGAGGGGCTGGCCTGGCGGCTCACCGCCCGGTTGAGCAGGGCGGCCATGCGGTCGGCGAGGCGGCTGTGGAAGCGCGGGTTGGAGTGCTCGCGGCGCAGGCGGTTGAGCACCGCGTCCTTGAGCTCGACGAGGTGGCCCTTGTCGAGGGGGTCCGGGGCGGGCGCCGGGTGGGTGGCGCCGACGAGCAGGGTGCGGCCGAGGGCGTAGGTGTCGACCACCGCGCGCAGCGGGCCGGCGGCGCCGGCGACGAGCTCGGGGGGCTGGTAGCCGCTGGACCGCGGGGCGTGGTCGAGGAGCCCGGCGAGGTTGCGGCGCAGGGTGGGGGTGAGGGGGTCGGCCAGCCACGGTCGCCCGCGCTCGTCGAGGAGGATGTTGGCGGGCTTGAGGTTGCCGTGGGGCGGCCTGCCCCGGAGGAGCTCCAGCACGCCGACCACGGTGGTCAGCAGCTCCTCGAGGGTGCAGCCCCCCGCGATGCGGTCCTCGAGGGAGGCGACGCGGGGTTCGAGGAGGAGCGCCGGGGCGCCGTCGGCGAGCACGAGCTGGTCGACGAGGGGAAGCCAGCCGGGGCGCTCCTCGGCGAGGATCCGGGCCTGCTCGCCGGCGATTTCGCGGCAGGCCGCCACGAGCCGGGCGTCGCCGAGGTCGCGGCGGGACAGCGGCACCTTGAGCACGTACTCGCGGCTCCCCTCGCGCACGGCCCAGGCCCGCGCCCAGCTCCCGCGTCCGAGGAGCTGGCCGACCTCGAAGGTTCGACCCTGTGCATCCCGGACGCTGTCGCCGGTCTTCATCGATGCGGACCCGGGTGGATGGGGAGGCGCGAAGGGGCGCCGCGGGCGAGCGGGGAGAAGTGCGGGATATCGGGAGCCGCTTGCGCTGTCAACGCCGGTCATCGCGGCTTTCGAGCAGCGCGGGAGCGCCTCGGGAGCGCCCGCCGACCGCCGGCATTCGGCGGGGCGGTGGGCGCCGGTGGGCGCCGGTGCTACGTCAGGCGGGCGCCCGGCGGGGCGCTGCCGAGGAGGCGATGGCGGACGGGCTCGAGAGCGGGGCGGCGGAGCGGGCCTGCGCGTTTCCCCGGGACCGGGGCAACGGGCCCTACCGGCTGCTGCGCGGCGCCCACGACGACCTGGTGCGGGACTTCCTGTGGGCCCTCGACCACCCCCGCGAGGCCCAGGAGCGCCGGGCGGCCCGCATCCTCGACCTCGTCCGGGACAGCGCCCTCGGCCGGAGCCTCGGCCTCGCCTCGGCGCGCACCCTCGACGACCTGCGGCGGGCGGCGCCCGTCGCCGACCCGGAGGAGCTGCGCCCCTGGCTCGACCGGGTGGCGGCGGGGGAGCGCGGCGTCCTCAGCTCGGAGCCGGTGCTCCAGCTCCTCGAGACCAGCGGCACGACGGGCGCGCCCAAGCACCTGCCCGCCACGCCGGCCTGGGCGGCGTCCGTCGCCCGGGCCCAGAAGCTCTGGGTCCTCGCCCTCGCCCGGGACCACGAGGCGGCCACCCGGGGGCGGGCGCTCACCGTCGTGTCCGCGGCCGAGCACGCCCGGAGTCCCGGCGGCCTGCCCATCGGCAGCAACACCGGCCGCATGCTCCGGGCCCAGCCCTGGTGGCTGCGGTTCCGCTACGCCGTGCCCTACCCGGTCTTCACCCTGCCCGACCAGCGCGTCCGGCAGTACGCGATCCTCCGCTTTGCGCTGCAGGCCCCGGTCACCTCGTGGACCACCGCCAACCCGAGCACCGTGCTGCTCCTCGCCCGCCGGCTTCGCGAGTGGCGGGAGCCCCTGGCCTGGGACCTGCGCCGGGGCACCCTGCGCGCCGGGCCCGCCGCCGACCTCGACCGCGGCACCCGCCGCCGGCTGGAGTGGCGCCTCCGCCGCCGCCCCGAGCCCGCCGACTGGCGCCCGGCCCGCCTGTGGCCCCTGGCGGTGGTGAACTGCTGGAAGGGCGGCCCCGCCGGCTACTTCGTCGACCGCCTCCCGGAAGCCCTCGGCGCCCGGGTCCCCGTGCGCGAGGTCGGCATCACCTCGAGCGAGGGCTACTTCGCCGTGCCCCTGGCCGACGACTGGCCGGGCGGGGTGCTCTGGACCCTCGGCCACGTCCTCGAGTTCATCGACGAGGCCGGCGAGGCGCGCTGGGCCTGGGAGCTCGAGACCGGCCGGCGCTACCGGCTGGTCATCACCACCGAGGCGGGGCTGCTGCGCTACGACCTCGCCGACGAGGTCGAGGTGGTGGGCTGGTGCCGGCGCACCCCCCTGGTGCGCTTCGCCGGCAAGGCCGGGCGCTTCCTCAACGCGGTGGGCGAGCGGGTGAGCGAAGCGCAGGTGGCCGCCGCGATGCGCGCTGCCGCCGGCGTCTCGGGCGAGGCCCCCGCCGGTTTCACCGTCCGGCTCCGCATGGCCGAGGTGCCCCGCTACGAGGTGGCGGTGGAGGGGACGCCGGCGACGGAGGCCCTGGCGGCGGCCTTCGACCGGGCCCTGGCCGAGCGCAACGTCGAGTACGCCGGCAAGCGCGCCAGCGGTCGCCTCGGGCCGCCGGCGGCGCGGGCGCTGCCCCGGGGCACCTACGGCCGCTGGCGGGCGGCGCGGGTCGCCGCGGGGGCGCCGGAGTGGCAGCTCAAGGACCCGGTGATCGCCGTGGACGAGGCCGAGTGGGCGCGGATCCTCGCCGCGGCCGGGGAGGGGACGTGAACGAGGCGCTGCTGCACGGCTGGATGGCCCTGGCGACCCTCGCCGGCCTCGGGGTGCTGGCGGCGGCGGTGCGTCGGCGGCGCGCCAACCCCTACCGGCTGGGCCTCGACCGGGCGAAGCGGGGGCCGGGCGACCCGCCGCTGCCGGAGCTGGTCGTCGTGGTGCCGGCCCGGGACGAGGCGGGCACCATCGAGACCTGCGCGCGCTCGGTCCTCGCCGATCCCCGCGTCCGCCTCGTGGTCCTCGACGACGGCAGCACCGACGGCACCGGCGCGATCCTCGACCGCCTCGCCGGCGAGTTCCCCGACCGCCTCCGCGTGGTGCCCGGCGAGGGCGAGCCGCCGGCGGGGTGGCTCGGCAAGCCCTGGGCCTGCCAGCGCGCCGCCCGGGTGGCGCTGGCCTGGGCGCCCGAGCCCGCCTGGCTCCTGTTCGTCGACGCCGACGTGCGCCTCGCCCCCGGCGCGCCCACCGCCGCCCTCGCCTACGCCGTGGATGCCGGGGTGGCGATGCTGTCGGGGTTCGGGCGGGTCGAGATGCGGAGCTTCTGGGAGTGGGTGCTCCAGCCGGCCGTGGTCGGGCTCATCCTCGCCGGCAACGACCCGCGGCGGGTCAACGACCCGGAGCGCCGGCGCGGGCCGCCCCTCGCCAACGGCCAGTTCATCCTGGTGCGCCGGGACGCCTACGCGGCGGTGGGCGGCCACGAGGCCGTCCGCGACGACGTCCTGGACGACGTGGGCCTCGCGACCGCCGTGACCGCCGCGGGCTTTCCCTACCACCTCGTCTTCATGCAGGAGCTGTTCTCGGTCCGCATGTACCGCGGCTTCGGCGAGATCTGGGCGGGCTGGCGCAAGAACCTCTTTCCCGGCCTCGGCCGGAGCTGGGGGATGCTCGCCGCCCTGGTCGGCTTCGACCTCGCCCTGGTGGTGGCGCCCTACCCGCTGGCCGTCGCCGGCCTCGCCGCCGGGGCGAGCTGGGGGTGGACGGCGCTGGGGGCGGTGGCGGCGATCCAGGCGGCCCGGGCCTGGCTCGACCGCACCTTCGAGCAGCCCCTGCGGTGGGGCGCCCTGCACGTCCTCGGGCAGCTCCTGCTGGCGGCGCTCCTCGTCGACTCGGCGATTCGCACCACCTGGGGCAGCGTCACCTGGAAGGGGCGGGCGATTCGCCGCTGAGTTCAGGCGCGGGGCGCCGCCTCGCCGGCCGGCGCGGGGCCGGAGAACCCCGGGGGGACCTGCTCGATGTAGACGCTGGTGCTCGGGAAGGCGAACTTCACGCCGACTTCCTCGGCCACCCGCATGAACTCCGTGTAGATCTCGGCCCGGGCGGCGAGCTCCCGGCTCCAGTCCGGCACGTCGAGGAAGACGTAGACCATGACCTCCAGCGCGCTGGGGCCGAAGGCGGCGAAGTGGATCTCCCGGGTCGCATCGTGGGCGATGTCGGGGTGCTCGTCGACCACCCGCCGGATGCCCTCGACGAAGGCCTGGAGCTTGTCGCGGGGGGTGTCGTAGGTGAGCCCGAGGGTGGTCTTGATGCGGCGGTAGCGGCGCCGCCCCATGTTGTCGATGGGGGAGTTGGCGACCTTGCCGTTGGGGACGGCCACCTGGGAGTTGTAGAAGGTGCGGACCCGGGTGGTGCGGAAGCCGACCTCCTCGACCACCCCCTCGGTGCCGCCGCCGATGATCACCCAGTCGCCGATCTGGAAGGGGCGGTCCATGAACACGGTGATGCCGCCGAACAGGTTCTCGAGGGTGTCCTTGGCGGCCAGGGCGAAGGCCAGGCCGCCGATGCCGAGGCCGGCCAGCACGCTGCCCACGTCGACGCCCATGTTCTGCACGACGAAGACGAAGCCGAGGATCCAGGTGGCGATCTTCGCCGCCCGCTCGGCGAGCGGGATGAGCTGGTCGTCCATCTTGGACTCGGTGGCGGCGGCGCGCTTGGCGAGCACCTCGCCGGCGACGTCGATGAGGCGCGAGGCCATCAGCACGACGGCGACCGAGATGACGACGTTGGCGAGGAACAGCAGCCAGCGGGTCGGGTTCACCCCGAGCTGGAGGTCGGCGATGCCGAGGCGGAAGATCACGCCGGTGGCGAACCAGGTCAGCGGGGTGCGGGTGCCGCGGACCACCCGCTCGCTCAGGCGGACGCCCAGGCGCCGGGCGACGCGCAGCACCTGGTCGGCCAGCAGCTTCTGGGCGACGAAGCCGGCGGCGAGGCTCGCGGCGAGGAGGAGCAGGAAGTAGACGACCTGCCAGGTCTCCATCCCGAGCAGCCGCCCCTGCATCCAGGCCGGCAGCCAGCCCTGGAGGCGCCCGGCGATGCCCGAGAAGGTGTCGGCGTAGAGCTCGTCGGCCCGCGAGACGAAGCTGCGGGCGTAGACCCAGCGATCGCCCACCTTCTCGATGACGAGGGTCGGCCAGGTCGGGATCGGCACGACGCGGTGCGCGCCCTCCTCGTCGGCGTAGTCGGGTTCGAGGGGCAGGTCGTCGGTGGGGACGTACAGGCCCCGGGCGTCGAGGACCTTCTTGAGCTTCACCGCCACCTCGGGGGCGCGATCGCGCATGTCCGGGGGCAGGTCGAGGCAGCGGGCGGCGGCCTCGGGCTCCCAGCGGTCGGGCTGGAGCCAGTCGAGGAGGGAGCGGGCGGCGTCCTGGGGGGTGGCGCAGGAGGGGCCCTCGTCGTCCTGGGCCCGGGCGCTCAGGAACAGGCCGGTGAGGGCGACGAGCACCAGGGCGACGCGCAGCAGGCCGTGGGGGATCCGTCGGGGCATGGCAGACCTCGCGAGGGGCGCGGCGGCGCGCGGGTGGAGAGGGGCTATCCGGTCTTCCGGGCGGCCGGGAATGCGGCGGAGGCGGGAGGGGTTGCGCCGGGTCCTGATCGCCGACAGGTCCCTCCCGAATCGCGTCGGTTGGCCGGATCGGGCATCCTGATTAGCAGGCCGGACCGCTTGGAACCACGAACTCGCGGCGCGAGCCGCCCCACCCAGGAGCCTCCCATGCGCCTTCGCACCCTCATCCTGAGCCTCGTCCTGGCCTCCGCCGGCCTTCACGGCGGCGCCGCCCTCGCCGAGACCACCTACGGGCAGGGGGTCCACGGCGAGGACACCACGCCGATCAGCGTGCTGCTGGCCAACCCCGACCAGTGGGTCGGCAAGACCGTGCGCGTGAAGGGGCGCGTCACCGACGTGTGCCAGAAGCGGGGTTGCTGGGTGGCCATCGCCTCGGACCAGGAGTTCCAGACCCTTCGCTTCAAGGTCAAGGACGGCGAGATCGTCTTTCCCCAGGACGTCAAGGGGCGCGTCGGCGTCTTCGAGGGCGTGTTCAACCGCTACGAGCTGAGCCGCGAGCAGGCGATCGCCCGGGCGAAGCACCACGCCGAGGAGCACGGCGAGAAGTTCGATCCGAGCGAGATCACGGGGCCGGAGGTCTGGTACCAGCTCGATGGCACCGGTGCCGTCGTCGAGTAGCGCCCCGGAGGGGGCGCGCCGCCGGGGCGGACAGCCGCGCTGGCGGCGGTGGAACCGGGCCCTGCACCGGGACCTCGGCTACCTCGCCGTCGGGCTCACCCTGGCCTACGCGGTGAGCGGGCTGGCGGTGAACCACGTCTCGGACTGGAACCCGGACTGGACGCTCGGGCGCGAGACCGTGCGTTTCGAGCCGATGCCCGTCGCCGACCGCGACACCCTGGTGGCCGAGCTGGTGCGGGTCCTCGATCTGCCGGAGCCGAAGGACGCCTTCCGCCCGGCCCCGGAGCGGGTGCAGCTCTTCTACGACGACTGGAACGTCGAGGCCGACGTGAGGGCGGGCACGGCGGTGATCGAGCGGCCGCGCCGCCGGGCGGTGCTCGCCGACCTCAACGCCCTGCACCTCAACCGCCTGCGCGGGGCGTGGACCCTCGTGGCCGACGCCTACGCGGCGGTGCTCGCCTTCCTCGCCGTGAGCGGGATGCTGATCCTCCGGGGGCGGCAGGGCCTCGCCGGCCGGGGGCGGTGGCTGGTGCTCGCCGGGCTCGCCGTGCCGCTCGTCGCCATCGCCTGGATCCACGTCTTCGGCTCGGAGGCGCTCGGGCGCTGATCAGCCCTCGGGGGCCTCGCCGGGCACCGGGAGCCCGTGCGCCGCCAGGATCGCCTCCAGGCGCTCGACGCGCCGCTGGAGGCGGTAGGCCCGCCGGCGTTCCCGGGACAGGGCCGCCCGGAGGTGGCGGATGACCTCGGCGTCGCCGGGGGGCGGCGCGGCCGGGCGGCTGCCGAGGCTGGTCGGCGGGAGGTCGGCCTCGGTGCTCTCGGCCTCGGCGGGCTCGGGAGGCGGGGGCCGCGGGGCGTCGAGGTCGAGCACCACGCGCCCGCCGTCCCGCCGCGGACGGAGGGGGTGGAGGCGCCCGACCTCCAGGGCGGCGAGGGCGGCCGGGTCGAGGGCGTCGAAGAACCAGCGCTCCCGCCGGCCGTCGTCCCAGGCCCTGTCTCTTATACACATCT
>WGAH01000475.1 GCA_015489145.1 Deltaproteobacteria bacterium | reverse complement strand
TCGAGGAACTTGTGGACGTGGGGCAGGTGCTGCTTGCGGTAGCGGCCGAGGTAGCTGCCGTCGGCGTCCACCACGGCGGCGGTGTTGTAGTAGACGCCCCGCCCGGCCCGCTCGAAGACGGGGATCACCATCGCCATCGCGTGCCGGCGGGCGAGCTCGGCGAGGCGCTCCACCGTCGGCCCGGGCACCGGCTCGGCCGCCGCATACCAGCGCGGGTCGAGGCTCGGCGGGAAGTAGGGAAGGTCGAAGGACTCCTGCAGGCAGAGCACCTGCACCCCCCGGCGCCCCGCCTCCTCGATGAGGGCGAGGTGCCGGCGCCAGGCGTCCGCGCGCGCGGCGGCGAGGTCGGCGTCCGGGTCGTCGAAGGGCACCGCGCACTGCACGAGGCCGCAGCGCACCGCGTCGCCGGCGGGAACGGGCTCGGTCATCGTCACCTCCCGGCGCCCGGGGGCGCCGCGCCGGGCAGCCTACCGCGACCGGCGGGCGCCGACGGAGCGCGCCGCCGGGGTGTCGCGCATCGGCAGGCGGGTCGGCCACTCGCCGGAGTGGGCGTGAATCGCCGCGGCGATGGCCGGCGCCGTGGGCACCAGGCCGATCTCGCCGATGCCCTTGGCCCCCCAGGGCCCGTCGGGATCGGGGTGCTCGACGAGGATGGTCGTGACCTTCGGCATGTTCCGCGCCTTCACGATGCCGAGCTTCGCGTAGCGGTCGACGGGAAGGCCCTTGTCGTCGGGGGTGGCGTCCTCGCTGAGCGCCTGGCCGATGCCCATGAACACGCCGCCCTCCACCTGCCCGGAGACGGTGATCGGGTTGATGGCCCGGCCGACGTCGTGGGCGGCGACGATTTCCTCCAGGCCGCCCTTCTCGTCGAGGATCGCGAGCTGGGCCGCCGTGCCGAAGGCGTAGTGGGTCACCGGGTGCTCGCCGCGCGCGAGCAGCTCCGTGCCCTCCTCGGGCTTGTGGGTGGCCGGGGCCGTCCACTCGCCCCGGAAGCGCCGGCCCACCAGCGCCCCGAGGTCGCCGCCGACCTCGGCCAGCGCCGCCCGCAGGGCCTCGCCGGCGACCCGCGCCGCGTTGCCCCCGAGGTAGGTGGCGCGGGAGGCGGTGGTCATGCCCGTCTCGACGGCGACGGCCGTGGAGCAGGACACCCGGAAGCGGTCGGGGGGAAGCCCGCTGGCCTCGGCGGCCATTTGCGCCATCACCGTGTCGTGGCCCTGGCCCATCTCGGTGAAGCCCGTGTGCAGCACCACCGTGGCCGGCGAGACGACCTCGAGCTCGACCCGTCCGACCTCGCGCAGGCCGTTGCCCATGCCGACGTTCTTGATCGCGCAGGCGAGGCCGACGGCCCTGCCCGCCGCCTTCGCGCGCTCGTAGTGGGGCCGCAGGGCCTCGAGGGCCCGCTTCACGCCGAGGCCCTCGTTCATCACCTGCCCCGTGGCGAAGACGTCGCCCGGCTCCAGGAGGTTCTTCATGCGGAACTCGAAGGGGTCGAGGCCCAGGCGGTCGGCGAGGCGCTCCAGGCAGCCCTCCATCGCGAAGGCGGCCTGGTTGACGCCGAAGCCGCGCATCGCCCCGGCCACCGGGTTGTTGGTGTAGACCGTGACCGCCTCGACCTCGACGTTCGGCACCCGGTAGGGGCCGGCGGCGTGGCCGGCGGCGCGCTCGAGCACCTTGTCGCCGACGCTGGCGTAGCCGCCGGTGTCGCCGAGGATGTGGGCGCGCACGGCCACCAGCCGCCCCTCCCGGTCGGCGGCCACCGTGTAGCGCAGGCGCATCGGGTGGCGCTTGGGGTGCATGCGCGCCGACTCGGCCATCGTCAGGGCCAGCAGCACCGGCCGCCCGGTGAGGCGGGCGAGGAGCATGGCGTGGGGCTGGACGTTGAGGTCCTCCTTGGCGCCGAAGCCGCCGCCGGTGGGCACCAGGACCACGCGCACCCGCTCGGGGGGGAGGCCGAACAGCTCGCAGAGCTGCCGCTGGTCGTCGTAGACGCCCTGGCCGGCCGAGTAGACGGTGAAGCCGCCCTCGCCGTCGGGCACGACGAGGCTGGCCTCGGGCTCGAGGAAGGCCTGGTCGATCGCCTGGGTGTGGAAGGTCTCCTCGACGACGACGAGGTCGTCGCGACCGGCGAGGGCGGCGTCCACGTCCCCCTTGCGGACGCGGCTCACGGCGAGGACCTGCTCCGGGCGGCGGGCGGCCTCCTCCATGTCGAGGAGGGGCTCCAGCTCGGTGACCTCCAGGCGCACGGCGGCGGCGGCGGCGCGGGCCTGCTCCGGGGTGTCGGCGGCGACGACGGCGAGCACGTCGTTGGCGCAGCGCGTCTCCTCCCCCTCGGCCACCAGCACCCGCCAGTCGCGGAAGATCAGGCCCACCTTGCGGTCGCCGGGCAGGTCGGCGGCGGTGGCGACGGCGCGGACGCCGGGCATGGCGCGGGCGGCGCTGGCGTCGATGCGGTCGACCCGGCAGCGGGCGTGGGGGGTCCAGACGATGGCGCCGTGGAGCATGCCGGGGCGGGTCATGTCGGCGATGTACGGGCGGCGGCCGAGGACGGCCTCGCGCACCTCGGCGCGCTGCCAGGGCCGGCCGACCCCGCCGCCCCCCGCCTCGTCCTCGACGGCCTCGCCCCGGCGCAGGCGGGCGGCGAGGCGAATGCTGTCGAAGATGCGGACCCAGCCGGTGCAACGGCAGACGTGCATGTTGAGGGCCTTGCGGATCGCCGCCTCGTCGGGGTCGGGGTCGCGGTCGAGCAGGGCCTTGGTGGCCATGACGATGCCCGGCGTGCAGTAGCCGCACTGGGTGCCGCCGGCCCGGGCGAAGGCCTCGGCGTAGATGTCGGCCTCGGCGGTGGCGATGCCGTCGTGGGTGAGCACCTCGCGGCCGTCGAGGGACCGCGCCTTCATCGTGCAGGTCACCCGGCTGCGGCCATCGACGATGGCGGCGCAGGCCCCGCAGACGCCCTGGGGCGAGCAGCCGGCCTTGAGCGTGGTGACGCCGAGGTCCTGCCGGAGCACGTCGAGGGCCGAGCGGTCGGCGGGCACGGCCATGCGGACGGGGGTGCCGTTGAGGGTGAAGGCGATCTCGACGACTTCGGGGGCGGCCTTCGCCGGGGCCTCGGGCGTGCGG
>WGAH01000474.1 GCA_015489145.1 Deltaproteobacteria bacterium | reverse complement strand
CACCGACACCCGCCCGCCGCCGGCGAGGAAGTGCCGCGCGTTCGAGGCGAGGTTGCCGACCACCTGCGACAGCAGCTCCGGATCGCCGACGACCGGCGGCAGCTCCGGCTCGACGTCGAGTTCCCAGCGCACCGCGGTCCCGGAGAAATGCAGCCGCAACAGCCGCCCGAGCAGCTCCGCCAGGTCGACCGCCTGCCGCCGGGGCTCGCCGCCCTTGGCGAAGGCGAGGAACTGCCGCGAGAGGCTGGCCGCCCGCTCCAGGGCCTCGAAGCTGTCGTCCACCAGCTCGCGCCGTGGATCGTGCCGGTCGAGCTCGGCCCGCAGCAGGCCGAGGTTGCCGGTGAGCACCGTGAGGATGTTGTTGAGGTCGTGGGCGATGCCCGCGGCCAGGGTGCCGAGGGCCTCGAGGTGCTGCAACCGCCGAAGCCGCCGCTCGACCTGCACCTGCTCGGTGATGTCGCGGGTGACCGAGAGGATCACCGGCTCGCCGTCGAATTCGAGGACGCGGGCCGACATGAGGCCCCGGTGGACGTGGCCGAACTTGTCGACGAAGTCGGCCTCGAGGTTGTCGATCCGCCCCCGGGCGCGCAGCCCCTCGACGAGGCGCTCCCGCTCGGCGGGATCGCGCCAGATGCCCAGCTCGATGGAGGTGCGGCCGCGCACCTCGTCGAGGGTCCAGCCCATGAGGCGCGTGAACGCGGCGTTCACGTCGAGGTAGGTCCCGTCTTCCAGGCGGTTGAGGTTGATCGCGTCGGGGCTCGCGTCGAAGGCGAGGCGGAAGCGCTCCTCGCTGCGGGCGAGGATGCGCGCCCCTTCCAGCTCGTGGGTGACGTCGACGAAGTGGCCGCAGAGGACCCGCCGCCCGCCGACGCCGCAGGTCCGCACCATGCCGCGAAAGCAGCCATGCCGCCCGGGCAGGGCGCGACCCTCCACCATGACGTGTTCGCCGGGCCCCAGGGCCGCGAGGCGATCCCGCAGCTCGGCGCGGTCGTCGGGGTGCACCTCGGCCAGCAGGTCGTCGAGGGTCGCCCAGCGCTCCGGCGAGAGCCAGTCCACCGACCGGGTGCCGGTCTCGACACCGAGGAACCGGCCGGCTTCCGGGTCGAGCTGCCAGTCGACGAGGAGGAGTGCGTCGTGCGTGGCCATTCCAGCCTCCGGCGTGGGCTGTAGCCCAGGCATCGCCCGGAACCCGCGCCGGGCAGCCCCCCCCTTCTCGTGGCCAGGAAAAACCCCGCGGGCAACCCGGTGGGGCCGTGCCGCGGGGCCGGGCGATCAGTCGATGCGCTTGAGCAGCTCGTCGATGGAGGCCCGGGCGTCGCCGAAGAAGAGCCGCGTGTTCTCGCGGAAGAACAGCGGGTTCTGGATGCCGGCGTAGCCCGTGCCGCGGCCGCGCTTGAGCACGATGACGTGGCTGGACTTCCAGACCTCCAGCACCGGCATGCCGGCGATGGGGGAGTTCGGGTCCTCGAGGGCCGCCGGGTTGACGATGTCGTTGGCGCCGATGACCATCGTGACGTCGGTGTCCGGGAAGTCCTCGTTGATCTCGTCCATCTCGAGCACGATGTCGTAGGGCACCCGCGCCTCGGCGAGCAGCACGTTCATGTGACCAGGCAGGCGACCCGCCACCGGGTGGATCGCGAAGCGCACGTTCTTGCCCTGCTTCCGCAGCCGCGACACCAGCGAGGCCACCGACTGCTGGGCCTGGGCCACCGCCATGCCGTAGCCCGGCACGATGACGATGTTGTCGGCGTCCTGGAGGAGCTGGGCCACGGAGTCGGCGTCGATGGGCACCATCTCGCCCTCGGGGCCCTCCGCGGCGGGGGTTCCGTCGCCGCCGAAGCCGCCGAGGATGACGGAGATGAACGAGCGGTTCATCGCCTTGCACATGATGTAGGAGAGGATGGCGCCCGAGGAGCCGACCAGCGCGCCGGTGATGATGAGCAGGTCGTTGCCCAGGGTGAAGCCGACGGCCGCCGCCGCCCACCCGGAGTACGAGTTGAGCATCGAGACGACCACCGGCATGTCGGCGCCGCCGATGCCCATCACCAGGTGCCAGCCGACGATGCCGGCGAGCACGGCGTTGACCACCATCGGCCAGATCCCGCCGATGTCGGCGAAGTAGAGCCCGCCCATCGCCAGCGCGGCGACGGTGAGGGAGGCGTTCCAGAAGTGGCCGCCGGGGAGCTTCCAGGGCTTGCCGGTGATCTTGCCCGCCAGCTTGCCGAAGGCGACGACGGAGCCGGTGAAGGTCAGGGCGCCGATGTAGATGCCGAGGAAGGCCTCCACCTTCATGATGTCGAGCTCGACCGCGGACTTGTGCGCGATCTTTCCGGCGAAGCCGGTGAAGCTTTCGGGCGTCGCGCCCTGGGCCAGGGCCGCGAGGACGTGCTGCGCCTCGAGCTCGGCGTTGAGGCCGATGAAGACGGCGGCGAGGCCGACGAAGGAGTGCAGCGCCGCGACGAGCTGGGGCATCGAGGTCATCTGCACGCGCATCGCGACGATGGCGCCGATGACGGCGGCGACGGCCATCGCCCCGGCGATCGCCGGGTAGCCGCCGATGCCCGGCCCGAGGACCGTGGCGAGGATCGCCAGGACCATGCCGACGATGCCGTACCAGACGGCGCGCTTGGCGCTCTCGACGTTGGACAGGCCGCCCAGCGCGAGGATGAACAACACCGAGGCGACGACGTAGGCCGCCTGGACGAGCTGCGGGGAGAGCAGGGATTCGTGCATGGGTACGCCTCAGCTCTTCTGGAACATGGCGAGCATCCGGCGCGTCACGAGGAAGCCGCCGGCGATGTTGATGGTCCCGATGAGCAGCGCGACGGCGGCCAGCCCCATCACCAGCGGGTTGCCGGAACCGACCTGGAGCAGCGCGCCCACGATGATGATGCCGGAGATCGCGTTCGTGACCGCCATCAGGGGCGTGTGCAGCGAGTGGGCGACGTTCCAGACGACGTAGTAGCCGACGAAGACCGCCAGCACGAACACGACGAAGTGCGCCATGAAGGAGGCCGGCGCGAAGGCCCCCGCCAGCAGCAGCAGCGCCCCGCCGATGCCGAGCATCGTGACGTGCTGCCGGGTCTCCTTGCGGAAGGCCTCGAGCTCGAGGGCGCGCTTCTCCTCGGCGGTCAGCTCCTTGGGCTTCTCGGCGGGCTTGCGCTTCGCCTTGGAGACGGCGACCGGCGGCGGCGGGAAGGTGATCTCGCCGTCGCGCACCACCGTGGCGTGGCGGATCACCTCGTCGTCGAAGTCGACGACGATCTCGCCGTCCTTGTCCGGCGTCATGTCGGTGAGCAGGTGCCGGATGTTGGTGGCGTACAGCTCGCTGGCCTGCGCCGCCATGCGGCTGGGCATGTCGGTGTAGCCGAGGATCACGACGCCGTTGTCGGTCACCGCGCGCTCGCCCGGCTTCGTCAGCTCGCAGTTGCCGCCCTGCTCCGCAGCGAGGTCGACGATGACCGAGCCGCGCTTCATCGCCTTCACCATGTCGGCGGTCCACAGCCGCGGCGCCGGCCGCCCGGGGATGAGGGCGGTGGTGATCACGATGTCGACGTCCGGGGCCTGCTCCCGGAACAGCGCCATCTCGCGCTCGATGAACTCCGGGCTGGCCGGCTTGGCGTAGCCGTCCTCGCTCGACAGGCCGGCGTCGGAAAAGTCGAGCATGAGGAACTCGGCCCCCATCGACTCGATTTCCTCGGCGACCTCCGGGCGCACGTCGAAGGCGCGGACGACGGCGCCCAGGCTGACGGCGGCGCCGATGGCGGCAAGCCCGGCGACGCCGGCGCCGATGACCAGCACCTTGGCGGGCTGGACCTTGCCGGCGGCGGTGATCTGGCCGTTGAGGAAGCGCCCGAAGTTCTCGGCGGCCTCGACGACGGCGCGGTAGCCGGCGACGTTGGCCATCGAGGACAGGGCGTCCATCTTCTGGGCGCGGCTGGTGCGCGGGATCATGTCCATCGCCAGGACCGTGGCGCCCCGCGCGGCCGCGCGCTTCATCAGCGCCTCTTCCTGGCGCGGGTAGAAGAAGCCGATGAACTTCTGCCCCGGGCGCAGGCGGTCGACCTCCTCGACCGTCGGCTGCCGCACCTTGATCACCACGTCGGCGCGGGCGAACAGGGTCTCGGCGTCGGGAACGACCTCGACGCCGGCCTGCCGGTAGGCGTCGTCGTCGAAGCCGGACGCCTCCCCCGCCCCGCTCTCGATGGCGCAGGTGTATCCCAGCTTCTGCAGGGCCTTGGCGCTCTTGGGGGTCATGGCGACCCGCCGCTCGCCCGGCCACGTCTCCTTGGGGGCTCCGATCAGCACAGCACCTCCCGCACGGTTCCTCGGTGAACCGGACCCGGCTGGTAGCCGATCCCGGACGGCGGCGCACCTCGGCCGGCCGACCCGCGGAGCCCGGGCCGATCCAGCCGAAACCACGCCTCTCCCACCGATCTTCGGCGCACCCTCCCGCCGGGGCGCGAACATGGCGCACGTCACGATCCGGTGAGAAACGGTCTCCGCGACGCGAAACGGCGACGGGAGCGCCCGCCGCCGTCACCGCCGGGAGGGCCGGGTCGGGGTCAGGCGAGGCCCCGGTCGGGGCGGGCGTCGGCGCGAATCGCCTGGCTCACGGTGATCGCCGCCATGTTGACC
>WGAH01000473.1 GCA_015489145.1 Deltaproteobacteria bacterium | reverse complement strand
GGCGGGGGGCGGCGGCGGTTCGCCGGTCCCCGCCCACCCCGGGTGCCCGGCTGCACCCGCGGCACCGGGACGACGGGCACGCCGCGCTCGGCGAGCAGGCTCGCGAGGCCCTCGGCGTCGAGCGCCGCCGGGTAGGCCGCCGGCAGCACCTCGGACAGCGCCCGGTCGAGGGCCGCCCGGCGGGTGCCGCCGGCGGCCTCCACCGAAAACACGGCCACGCCGTGCTCCAGGTCGAGGTCCACCCCGTCGAGGCGCGCGGGAACGGCCTCGAGCACCGGCCGCGCCTCCGGGAGCGTGCGCATCGCGAGCAGGACGCGCCCCGGCCGGTCCAGCTCCACCGCCTCCGCCACGGCCCGCCGGTCGAAGACCGCCGGCCAGCCGATGTAGTGGAGGAAGTCGACGCGATCCTCCCCCGACCCGCGCCAGCGGTGCATCAGGGGCGGCAGGGTGCGCCCGACCAGGCCGCCCAGCGGGGGCTCGAGGGCCTCCTGCTGGTACCAGGCCACCCAGGGCTGGGCGAGGACGAGGTCGCCGGGGCGGGCCCGGGCGAGGAGCGTCGCGGCGGCGGCCCGGTAGTCGGGGCGCTCCCGGGCGAAGCGCGGGTCGCCCTCGGGACTGCGGAGGAGGAGCAGGACCGCGCCGGCGGCGAGGAGCAGCGGGCGGCGGCCCCGGCCGGCGAGGGCCGCCAGGGACGCGAGCCCCAGGCCCGCCGCCGCCGCGAAGAAGGGAAGGAGGTGGCCGAGGTAGCGGCTGTAGAGCCGCACGTCGGTGAGCGCCGTCAGGGTGCCGACGAGCTGCAGCGAGAGGAGGGCGAAGGCCAGGGCCCGCAGCGTGGCCCCCCGCCGGCGGGCGAGGCCGAAGCCGAGGCCGACCAGGGCCAAGGCGAGGCCGGCCCAGCCCAGCGGGGACGGCCAGGCGGCGGGCCGGCGGACCAGCTCGAGGACGAGGCGCCAGGCCTGCCCGTCGAGGAGGGCGGCGGGAAGGCGGGCCAGGGTGGCGGCACCCACCTCGACGCCGCCGTGGGGGGTGCCCTCGCCGCGCCCCAGGGCCCAGCCGGCCAGCCAGGCGAGGAGGCCGACGGCCGGGGCCGCCAGCGCGCCCCAGGCCCGCGGCTTCCGGGCGACGAGCGCCTGCCCGGCCAGCACCAGGGCGACGGCGAGGGGCGTGACCAGCCCCACGAGGTTGTGCGTCCAGGCGA
Source organism: Deltaproteobacteria bacterium (assembly GCA_015489145.1). Lineage (GTDB taxonomy): Bacteria > Myxococcota_A > UBA796 > UBA796 > UBA2385 > S143-5. The sequence goes on along the minus strand of WGAH01000473.1, from coordinate 1,534 downwards.
GGAGCACGAGCCAGGCGGCCAGGGGCTTCCACCGCGCCGGCTCGGTCGCCGCCGCCTCCATCGCCCCCCAGGCCAGGACGACGAGCAGCCCCGCCAGGGCGTAGGGCCGCGCCTCGGTGGTGAGGGCGACGTGCCCGCCGGAAAGCGCGAGCAGGAAACCCGCGGCCAGGGCGGCCTCGGCGCCGATCCGGGGGCGCAGCCCGCGAACCAGGGCGGCGATGGCGGCGAGGCCGGCGAGCACCGAGGGCCAGCGCAGGGCGCGCTCCGTCGGGCCGAGGACGAGCTCGAACAGGCGCACCACCCAGGCGGCCAGCGGCGGCTGGAGCTGCCCGAAGCGGTAGGAGCCGTGCAGCCAGCCGTCGAGGCCCTGCCCGGGGAGCACCGACAGGGCGAACATCGCCTCGTCCTCCCACAGCGAGGGCATGGCCCACAGCCCCTCCCGGCGCAGGAACACCGCCAGGACGAGGAGGGCGACGAGGGCGAGGGTGTCGGGGCGGCGCACGCTTCGGGCTCCCGCGGCGGGGCGCGCTGGCTGGGGACGGGGCCAGCCTATCGCGCCGCCGTCGCCGGGCGGACGCGGGTGTCCCCGGCGAAGCGAAAGCCCGCCCCGTGTCCGGTGCCGGGCGGCGGCCGGCGCTGCGGGCGGGCCCGGCCGCGAGGGGATAGCGGGCGGGGAGCCCCTCCGACGAGCGCCATGGCCCCCGAACCCCACATCGTCATCCTCGGCGCCGGCCCGGCCGGCATGGCCGCCGGCTACGTGCTCGCCCGCGACGGCGGCTCGGCGGTGGTCCTCGAGAAGAGCGACCAGGTGGGCGGCATCTCGCGCACGATCCGGTACCGCGGCTACTACTTCGACCTCGGCGGCCACCGCTTCTTCACCAAGTACGACGAGGTGCAGGCCCTGTGGGAGGAGGTCCTCGGCGACGACCTGCTCGTGCGCCCGCGCCTGTCGCGCATCTACTACCGGAAGCGCTTCTACGACTACCCCCTGAAGGCCGGCAACGCGCTCCGCAACCTCGGCCTCGTCGAGTCGGGCCGCTGCATGCTCTCCTACGCCCGCGCCCGCCTGCGCCCCCGGGGCGGGGAGCGCACCTTCGAGGAGTGGGTGAGCAACCGCTTCGGCGACCGGCTGTTCGACATCTTCTTTCGCACCTACACCGAGAAGGTCTGGGGCATCCCCACCCGCGAGCTCGGGGCCGACTGGGCGAGCCAGCGCATCAAGGACATGGAGCTGTCCACGGCGGTTCGCAAGGCGCTGACCGGCCCGGTGCGGCGGGCGCTGGGCCGGGAGCCCGACCAGGCCGTCCACTCCCTCATCGAGCGCTTCCACTACCCGCGCACCGGCCCCGGCCTGATGTACGACACGATGCGGCAGAAGGCGGAGGCGATGGGCGCGGACGTGCGGCTCCGCCACGAGGTCGTGCGGGTGCTCCGCAACGACCGGCGCGTCACCGGGGTCCTGGTCCGCACCCCCGACGGCGGCGAGACGGTGATCGAGGGCGACCACTTCCTGTCGTCCATCCCCCTCACCCAC
>WGAH01000472.1 GCA_015489145.1 Deltaproteobacteria bacterium | reverse complement strand
TGTACCATGCCGTCCCCCACCGGAGCACCGATGAGCACGCACGCCGACGCCGAGATTCGCGGCCCCACCCTGTTCGGGCACCCCAGCGGCCTGTTCGCCCTGTTCTTCGCCGAGATGTGGGAGCGCTTCTCCTACTACGGGATGCGGGCGCTCCTCGTGTTCTACATGATCAAGGGCTTCCTCGGCTACGAGGACCGGTCCGCCTACGCCGTCTACGGCGCCTACGCGGGCATGGTCTACATGACCCCCTACTTCGGGGGGATGCTCGCCGACCGCCTGCTCGGGGCCCGGCGGGCCGTGGTGCTCGGCGGCCTGCTGATGGCGGCGGGGCACCTGACGATGACCGTCGAGAACTCCGTGGCCTTCTACGCGGCCCTCGGCCTTCTCATCGTCGGCAACGGCTTCTTCAAGCCCAACATCTCCACGATCGTCGGCGGCCTCTACCCCGAGGGCTCCCACAAGCGCGACGGCGGCTTCACGATCTTCTACATGGGCATCAACCTCGGCGCCGCGATGGCGCCGCTGCTGTGCGGCTACGTCGGCGAGACCTACGGCTGGCACTACGGCTTCGGCCTGGCCACCGTGGGGATGCTCGTCGGCCTCGCGATCTTCGTCGTGCCGGTGATGGCGGCGCGGCTCGTCATCCTCGCCGGCGCCCTCGTCACCGCGGTGGCGATGGTCGCCCTGCAGGACACGGCGCTGCTGCTGGCGGTCAACGGCTTCGTCGCCCTGGCCCTCGCCGCGGCCGGCGTCATCGCCTTCGTCGCCCTCGGCCGCGGCGGCCTGCCCGACGAGGCGGGGGCGCCCCCCGACCCGGATCGCCTCGCCCGCCCGCTCCTCGGCCCGCTCTCTCCGCAGGTGCTCGTCTACATCGGGGCCTTCCTGTCGGTGCCGCTCTTCGCCCTCCTCGTGTCCGCCAACCGCGGCGTGCGCCTGGTGCCCGAGTCCACCATCACCGCCCTCGCCGGGGCGAGCAGCCCCTTCGTGCGGGTCGCCGGCACCTTCCTCGACGGCATCGCCACCCCGGCGGGCGTGGCGCTGTTCGCGAGCGGCTTCATCGCCCTCGCCTACATCCTCGGCCACGCCTTCCGGGCCCCCAAGGTCGAGCGGGAGCGCCTGTTCGTCGTCGTGACGCTCATGTTCTTCAGCCTGCTGTTCTGGGCCTTCTTCGAGCAGGCCGGCAGCTCGATCAGCAACTTCACCGACCGCAACGTCGACCGGGTGGCCGAGACCCACGTCGTGACCGAGCAGGACGTCGGCCGCACCCTCGAGATCCCCGCCACCCAGGAACAGGTCGGCTACCCCTTCACCGGGCGGGTGCGGATCAACGGCCGCGACACCGACGAGACCTGGGACGGCCGCACCTTCCTCATCGGCGATCTCGACCGGCTGCGGACCCTGGCGCGCCAGGACGCCGAGGAGCGCGGTCTCGACGCCTCCCCCACGGTCACCCTCCTCTGGGAGGTCGGTCCCGAGGACGTCGGCATGGGGTGGACCGACGGCGGCGCGGGCGTGCCGGCCTCCACCTTCCAGTCGGCCAACCCGATCTTCATCCTGCTGTTCGGCCTGGTCTTCACCTGGCTGTGGGGGGTGCTCGACCGCTTCGGCCTGGAGCCGAGCACCCCGGTCAAGTTCGCCCTGGGCCTGCTGCAGCTCGGGGCCGGCTTCGGGGTGCTGTGGTACGGCGCCGCCCACGCCGACGCCCGGGGCATGGTCTGGGTGGGCTGGCTGCTCCTCGGCTACCTGCTGCACACCACCGGCGAGCTCTGCCTGAGCCCGGTGGGGCTGAGCATGGTCACCCGCCTCTCGCCCAGGCAGCTCGTGAGCACCGTGATGGGGGCCTGGTTCCTGGCGACGAGCTTCTCGAGCTTCCTCGCGGGCATCATCGCGCAGTTCACCGGCGTCGGCGGCGAGGGCGAGGCCGGCGGCGGGGCGATCCCCGCCCCGATCGAGACCGTGGGCATCTACGGCGGGGTCTTCTTCCAGATCGCCATCGCCGCCGCCGCCAGCGGGGTGGTGGTGCTCCTGCTCTCGCCCGTGCTCAAGCGCTGGATGCACGAGGCGGCCTGAGGCCGCCGGCCCGCCCCGGCCTCCGGGGCGGGCGCGGGGCGCCGCTCAGACGACGCCCTGGTCGAGCATCGCGTCGGCCACCTTGGTGAAGGCGGCGATGTTGGCGCCGGCCACGTAGTCGCCGGGGACGCCGTAGCGGCGCGCCGCCTCGACGCAGTCGTTGTGGATCGTCGCCATGATGCGGCGCAGGCGCTTGTCGACCTCGATCTCGCTGTCGAAGGCGCCGGCGCGGTTCTGGAGCATCTCGAGGCCGCTGACCGCCACGCCGCCGGCGTTGGACGCCTTGCCCGGCGAGAACAGCACGCCCTGCTCCTGGAGGTACTCGATGGCGTCGGGCTCGGTGGGCATGTTCGCGCCCTCGGCCACGCAGGTGCAGCCGTTGGCGACGAGGCGCTTCGCGTCCTCCAGCGACAGCTCGTTCTGGATCGCGCAGGGGAGCGCCACGTCGACGGGCACCTCCCAGGGACGCGCCCCCGGGTGGAACTCGACGCCGAAGCGCTCGGCGTAGTCCTCGACGCGGTCGCGGCCGCTGGCGCGCATGGCGAGCATGTAGTCGATCTTTTCGCCCTTCACGCCGTCGGGGTCGTAGATGTAGCCGTCGGGACCGGACAGGGTGACCACCGTGGCCCCGAGGTCCGTCGCCTTCTTGACCGCGCCCCAGGCCACGTTGCCGAAGCCGCTGACCGCCACGCGCTTGCCCTCGAGGCCCTGGCCCCGGGTGCGGAGCATCTCCTCGGCGAAGTAGACCAGGCCGTAGCCGGTGGCCTCCGGGCGCAGCAGGCTCCCGCCCCAGTGGCGGCCCTTGCCGGTGAGCGCGCCCTCCCAGTGGCCGGTCAGGCGCTTGTACCAGCCGAAGAGGTAGCCGATCTCGGCGCCGCCCACGCCGATGTCGCCGGCGGGCACGTCGATGTCGGGCCCGATGTGCCGGTACAGCTCGGTCATGAAGGACTGCGAGAAGCGCATGATCTCGGCGCGGCTCAGCCCGCGGGTGCTCAGGTCGGCCCCGCCCTTGCCGCTGCCCATCTGCAGGCCGGTGAGCGCGTTCTTGAAGGTCTGCTCGAAGCCGAGGAACTTGAGCGAGCTCAGGGTGACGCTGGAGTGGAAGCGCAGGCCGCCCTTGTAGGGGCCGAGGGCGCTGTTGAACTGCACCCGCCAGCCGCGGTTGACCTGCACCCGCCCGCGGTCGTCGGTCCAGGCGACCCGGAAGGCGATCACGCGCTCGGGCTCGACGAGGCGCTCGAGGATGCGCTCGCCCTCGTAGTGCGGGTTGCGCTCGAGGACGGCGCGGATCGTGGAGAAGACCTCGGCCACGGCCTGGAGGTACTCCTTCTCCCAGTGGACGCGCGCCCGCAGCTCGTCGAGCACGCGCGCCGCGTAGGGGTGGAACTGGTGCTTGGGGTTGGCCCCGTGCTGGGTGCTCATCGGTGGCCCTCGCCTGCGCCCGGAGGCGCCTGGATGGGAAAGCTCCGGCCGGCCGTCGGCCGGGGCCCGCCCCCTATCCGGGGCGCCGGCCGGTGTCGCGGCGCCGCCCGTCCTCCGCGTCGCCGGGAAACCGGCGGCGGGGGCCCGACCCGGCGCGGCCCGAACCGTGACGCGCCGGAGGCTGATCCCGGTCGCCTCCCGGCGCGGTAGCATCGCCCGCCGGTGCCAGGGCACCGACCGGAGGCCAGGCATGGGCAGCAGCACCCCCGAGGAACTCGAACTCCGACCGCTCGGCTTCACCGGCTACCACCGGCTGATGCGCTACCGGGTCGTCGACGTGCTCCTCGTCGCGAGCCCCTACGACTGCTTCATCCTCGAGGAGGACGGGCAGTTCTCCGACCGCATCTTCAGCGAGTACCTCGAGCTGCACCTCTCGGACTCGCCGCGCTTCAGCCAGGTCACCACCGGCGCCGACGCCCTCGCCCACCTGCGCCGGCGCGACACCCGCGTCGACATGGTGCTGATGACCCCCCACTGCGCGGACATGCCGCCGCGCAAGCTCGCCGCGACGATCAAGCAGCGCTACCCGCAGCTCCCGGTGGTGATGCTCACCTACGACCGGGTGTCGGCGCAGACCTTCGCCGCCCAGGCCGACGGCCCCTTCGACCACGTGTTCCTCTGGTCGGGCGATCCCCGGCTGCTGATGGCGATGGTCAAGTGCGTCGAGGACCTCCGCAACGCCAGCCGCGACACCCGGGTCGGCGACGTGCGGGTCATCGTCGTCGTGGAGGACTCCCCCTCCTTCTACTCCTCGTACCTGCCGATCCTCTACACCGAGGTGCTCAAGCAGACGCGCTCGCTGATGAGCGACGTGCTCCACGAGGCCGAGCGCCTCTACCGGATGCGCGCCCGGCCCAAGGTGCTCCTCGCCCGCACCTACGAGCAGGGCCGCGACCTGCTCCGCCGCTACCGCGACAACCTCCTCGGCCTCGTCGTCGACCGGCGCTTCCCGCGCAACGGCGTCCACGACCCCAACGCCGGGGCCCGCCTGATCAAGCTCGTCCGCAAGCGGGTGCCGGACCTGCCCATCCTGCTGCAGTCCGCCGACCCGGCCGCCGCCGAGGACGCCCGCCGCCTCGGCGTGAACTTCGCCGACAAGAAGTCGCCGGAACTCCTCGCCCGCCTGCGCGCCTTCATGTGGGAGCACCTCGGCTTCGGGCCCTTCATCTTCCGCCTGCCCAACGGCCGGGAGGTGGACCGCGCCGACGATCTCGAGGACCTCCTCGAGTGCCTGAAGCGCGTGCCGGACGCCTCGATCCGCTACCACGGCGAGCGCAACCACTTCTCCAACTGGCTCATGGCCCGCAGCCAGTTCGCCCTCGCCCAGGAGGTGCGCCCCTGGCGCATGAGCGACTTCCCCTCCGCCGACGCGGTCCGCAAGCAGCTCATCCGGGCGATCAGCGACTACCTCGAAAACCGCCAGAAGGGTCAGGTCACCGCCTTTCGCCGGGGCAACGACCCCCTCAGCCTCGACTTCACCCGGGTCGGCGGCGGATCGCTGGGGGGCAAGGCCCGCGGCCTCGCCTTCGTCAGCGCCCGCCTCGCCCGCCACCCGATTCACGAGCGCTTTCCCGACGTGCGGATCTTCGTGCCGCGCACCACGGTGATCTGCACCGACGTCTTCGAGCGCTTCGTCGCGACCAACGGCCTTCGCGAGCGCGCCCTCGAGGCGGAAAGCGACGCCGAGGTCGCCCGGCTCTTCCTCGAACAGCCGCTCGACGACGAGATCATGGAGGACCTCTCCGCGATCATGGCGGAGGTGCGCTACCCGGTGGCCATCCGCTCCTCCAGCCTGCTGGAGGACTCGGCCTTCCAGCCCTTCGCCGGGCTGTACCGCACGATCATGCTGCCCAACGCCAGCCGATCCGAGCGCGACCGGCTCGAGCAGTTCACCCGGGCGGTGCGCCTGGTCATGGCCTCGACCTTCTTCCAGGCGCCGCGCACCTTCATGGCCGCCACGGGCATCCGGCTGGAGGAGCAGGCGATGGCGGTCGTCGTGCAGAAGCTGGTGGGCAACCGCCACGGCGACCGCTTCTACCCGGACTTCGCCGGGGTGGCGCAGTCCCACAACTTCTACCCGATCCGCTACATGACCACCGAGGACGGCATCGCCAACGTGGCGCTCGGCCTCGGGCAGCAGGTGGTGGAAGGCGGCAAGGCCCTGCGCTTCAGCCCCCGCCACCCGCAGATCCTGCCGCAGATGTCCACCGTCCCCGACGCCCTCCGCAACACCCAGACCCACTTCTACGCCCTGGACCTCACCGCCGGCGCCGCCCCGGTGGAGCCCGACGAGATGCACGCGATCAGGCGCTTCGGCCTCGAGGTCGCCGAGACCGACGGCACCCTCGCCCACGTCGGCGCGACCTACGACCCGCGCAACGACCGGATCTACGACACCATCGACCACCCGGGGGTTCGCATCGTCAACTTCGCGCCGGTGCTCAAGTACGACCGCTACCCCCTCGCGCCGCTGCTGGAGGCCCTGCTGGAGTTCGGCCGCGAGGGCATGGGCACCGCCGCGGAGATGGAGTTCGCCTGCCGGGTGCGCGGCGACGACGGGCGCCCCGAGATGGCCGTGCTCCAGCTCCGCCCCCTGGTCGCCGAGAGCGAGCTGGCGGAGGTGGAGGCGACGCTTTCGCCCGAGGAGACCCTGCTGCTGCGGGGGGACGCCCTCGGAAACGGCGTGATCATCGACATTCGCGACGTGGTCTACGTCCACCCGGACCGCTTCGACCGGGCGCGCACCCGCGCCATCGCCCAGGTCGTCCGGGCGATGAACGGCCGCCTCGTCGAGGAGAAGCGCCCCTACCTGCTCATCGGGCCGGGCCGCTGGGGAACCGCCGACCCCTGGCTCGGGGTGCCGGTGAACTGGGCCTCCGTCTCCGGCGCCCGGGTCATCGTCGAGCTCTCGGTGCCCGACCTGGCGGTGGACCCCTCGCAGGGCACCCACTTCTTCCACAACCTCACCTCGCTCAAGGTCGGCTACTTCACCGTGAGCGACCCCAACCCCGAGCACGCCTGGAACCTCGACCCCCTCGAGGCCCTGCCGGCGGTGGCCGAGGCCGAGGGCGTGCGCCACGTCCGGCTCCCGCACCCCGTCGAGGTCCGCATCGACGGCCGCATCGGCAAGGGGGTGGCGGTCCTCCGCCGACCGGACGGTCACTGAGGCGTGGACAGGTCGGCTCCGCGCGTGGGACCCTGCCCGCGCGGAGGTGGGTGATGGCCTGGCTGCTGCTCGTCCTTGCCCTGCGGGCCCTCGCCGCCCCGGCGGTGCCCGCCGAGCTCGAGCCCTGGGTGCCCTGGGTTCTCGACGGCCACGAGGCGCTGGCCTGCCCCGTCGTCGACGGCGCGGCGGCCTGCCTCTGGCCGGGGGAACTCGTGGTGGAGGCCGGCGCCGACGGCGGGACCTTCACCCTCGCGCTGCGCGCCGACCGCCGCATCCTCGCCCCCCTTCCGGGGGGGCCGGGAGCCTGGCCCGAGGACGTGCGCGTGGACGGCCGACCCGCCCCGGTGATCGCCCGGGACGGGCGGCCGGCCGTCGAGCTGGAGCCGGGCGCCCACCGCCTGGGCGGCCGCTTCCGCTGGAGCCGCCGTCCCCAGGCCCTGCCCCTTCCCCCCTCGGTGGGCCGGGTGCGCCTCGTCCTCGACGGCGAGGTCGTCGCCTGGCCGGCGCGCGCCGAGGACGGGG
>WGAH01000471.1 GCA_015489145.1 Deltaproteobacteria bacterium | reverse complement strand
GGCCCGCCGGCTACCTCAAGACGCGGGTGAACTACGGCGAGCAGGTCGAGGCCGGGCTGCTCGGGGTGATGGACGACAAGATCCTCTGGGCCGAGTACGACCCCGACAGCCACGACATCTCGGCGAAGTGGGGCAGCCCCGCCCTCGAGCTGGGCAAGCTCTACGGCTCCTGGGAGCGCGGGCACGCGGCGGCCATCGCCGGGAGCTACACCGCGGGCTTCGGCCTGGGTCTCACCTTCGACACCACCACCCGGCGGCTCCCCCACGGCTGGTACCCCGACCTCACGGTCTACGTCAACGAGGACAGCGTGCGCCTCCACCGGGGGCAGTTCGGGGCCGCCGGGCGCCTCGTGGAGTGGCGGCCCGGCGCCATCGGGATCGACGCCACGCTCTTCCTGTCCTCCACCCGGCAGGACATCTACCAGTACGACATGGGCATCGCCGGCGGCGAGGACGTCGACCCCCTCGTCGACGACCTCGACTCGCCGCGGGTCTTCGTCGAGGGCCAGCGGGTGGGCTGGGTGACGATCCCCAACGCCTACCGCGAGTCGATCGCCGGCCTCAACGTCACCCTCGACCACCAGCTCACCACGCAGGTCGGCTTCACCGGCTGGGTGGGCCACCTCGACACCACCGCCCTGCGCGGCTCGGACGACCCGGACGACTGGGTGATCCGCTCCGGCTTCCCCGACGCCGACACCTACGGCGCCGTCGGCGTGAACGCGGCGCACGGCGCCGGGCCCGTCGACCTCCTCGCGGAGGTGAGCACCACCTCCACCGGAGGGACGGGCGCCCTGGTCGAGGCGATCTACGGCGCCGACTGGGGCACGGTCGAGACCTCGCTGCGGCGCTACGACACCGACTTCGACAACCCCCACGCCCGCGGGATCGCGGCCCCCGACGAGTACGGCGGAATGCGCGACCGGGACGAGCAGGGCGCCCGGGTCGAGGTGGACGCCTCGCCCCTCGGGTGGCTGGACCTGCGCGTGAAGGGCGACTACTGGCGCAACCTCGCCGCCGCCCGCGACAACGCCGAGATCTACGGCCGGGCCCGGGCGACCCTTCGCCCGGGGCTGTGGGTGGCGCTGCTCGGCGACCACGTCAACCGCGACCTCGCCCACAACGGCCGGACGCGCATCTACGGCGGCGACGACGTCAGCGCCGAGCTCCTCGGCACGGATCTCGCCGACCCGGAGAGCTACGTCGACGAAACCGCGACGGTCGGCGCGACCAGCGACGCCGACGTGGTGGACCGCGCCGGCACCAAGAGCTACCTCGGCGCCCAGGTCGGCTACGCCCCGGTCGATGCCTTCGCGATCCAGGCCTTCTACAAGCGCATCTACGAGGACGCGGGCCTGGTCTACCCGAACGGGACGGCGGTGTGCGAGCCGTGGTACCAGGTCGGGCAGTACACCTGGATCAAGGTGTCGACCCGACCGCGGGACGGCACCCGGGCCTCCTGGCGGCTCCGCTACCGGGACGACGACATCTGGGGAAGCCGCGACGACCGCAACCTCGAGACCTACCTCGAGGGCGCGCAGGACCTCCCCTACCGCACGCGGCTCACGGTTCGCGGCACCCTGGGCTGGGATCTCGCCGATCCGCCCGCCCCCTGGGCGGAGGCCTGCGCCAGCGGGGGCGTTCCGGACACGGTGGGCACCTGCGTGGTCGACAGCGCGCAGGACGACGGTTCAACGGTCGAGGGCAGCGCGCCCTACGCGCTGCTCCAGGCCACCTTCGAAGGGCGGTTCTGACCGTGGGACGCCCCCGCCCCGGCAGGCCGCTCCCCCGGAAGCGCCAGGAGTCCAAGACGATGCTTCCCGCGTACTCCACCCTCCTCCTCGCCGGCGGGCTGGCCGCCGCGCCCGCGGCCGCCGCCCCTTCGCGGGGCGACCTCGTGATCACCGAGATCATGCCGGCGCCGAAGGGCGACGCGAGCAACTGCGAGTGGCTCGAGGTCGCGGCCACCGGCGGCGCCGTCGACCTGACCGGCTGCCGGCTCCTCGAGGTGGACGCCAGCGATCCCGGCTCGGTCGAGAGCGCGGCGCTCGACGGCATCACCATTCCGGCCTCCGCCACCGCCTCCTCGCCCGCGGTGCTCGCCCGGGACACCGCCTCCTGCCGGGCCGAGGGCGCCTCCACCGTGGACTGCGTCGCCTACGACGCCGACGGGAACTGCCTGGTGGCGCCCACCGGCACCTATTCCGGCGTCAGCATCAACAACAGCGGCGAGCGCATCCTCTGCATCGCCTGCGGAAGCGCCTTTTCGGCCTGCGACACCTCGGCCGGCGACACGATCGTCGACGAGCTCAGCTTCGACTGGTCCAGCGACTTCGCGAACGATTGCGACACCGAGGCCTACCCCGGCGGCTGCTCCGCCAACCTGCGGCCGGAGGCGGTGGACCCCGACGCCAACGACGATCTCGACCAGTGGTCCGTCCCCGACCCGGCCTCGGCCCCCGAGGTCTACGACGTGGCGACCCAGCGCATGCTCGCCACCCCCGGCGAGGCGAGCGCCGTGCCCGAGGTCCTGCCGGCCTGCACCGCCGGCGACCTGGCGATCACCGAGATCATGACCACGCCGAAGTCCGACCCCCAGTCCAACAGCAGCCACGAGTGGTTCGAGGTGGCGGGCACGGGCTCGGACTGCGACCTGTCCGGCTGCTGGCTGGTGCAGGTCGAGGCGGACGGGTCGCTGGTCGACGGGACCTGGTCGGGCGGCACGCCCACCGGGGGGAAGTTCACCCAGGTCGACGCCGCCCTGCCGGTGCGGGCCGGCGAACACGTGCTGCTCAGCCACGGCTACTCCCCCATCGCCGTGGCCGGACCCGACGGCCTCGAGGTGCCGTCCGACTACGAGTACGACTACTCGAGCTTCTGGATGAGCCCCGAGGAGGGGCGGAAGCTCGCGATCTACTGCGGCGGCGACGGCACCGGGGCGGACGGCGACACCGGCGCCGCCCCCTCCCTGGAGGCGGCCTTCGGCGAGCTGGTCGACGAGGCGCCGATGAGCTTTGACTTCCTCGACACCTTCTGCCCCGACAAGGGCTGCTCGGTGAACCTGCCCGCCGACGCCGAGTCGCCGACCGCCAACGACGAGGCCGACGCCTGGTGCATCCCCCCGCTGGAAGGGGTCTACCAGGACGAGGAGGCCACCTTCGTCGGCACGCCGGGGCAGGCCGGGAGCTGCCAGACCTTCGCCTGGCCCGAGCCCGGGGAGCTGGTCTTCACCGAGTTCATGCCCGATCCCGCGGGCACGCCCGACTGGTTCGAGATGCACAACCTCGCCGGCCGCGATCTCGAGCTGAGCTGGTGCACGATCACCCGCTACCGCGAGGAGGACGGCGCCGAGACCGACGTCGAGACCAGCGCGCTGGCGGCGATGGACGCGGCGGGCCAGCCGGTGCCCTTCACCGTGGGCGCCGACGCCTGGCAGGTGTTCTCCTACAAGGCCTGCCTCGACGGCGGGGCCGGCGACACGGCGGACACCGGCGGCGAGGATGAAGGCCCGGTCTGCCCCGACGGCTCGTTCACCTACGACCGGGGCAGCATGACCACCTCCTACCGGGAGCACATGCGCCTGGAGTGCGGCGGCCAGGTCATCGACGAGGCCAGCGTGGACGCCTCCTGGATGGGGCTCCGCAAGGGGCACTCGGCGATGCTCGACCCGGAAGCGCCCGGCGATCCCGCCACCGCCAACGACGACCTCGACAACTGGTGCGAGGCCGCCTACACCCAGCCGTGCTTCCAGGTCAGCGACGAGGCGTGCAACTACGGCACGCCGGGCGAGGAGAACGCCTGTCTCACCGACCTGAACGTCATCGAGGGCGGGCCCGGCTGCATGTGCGCCACCGGAGGATCCGCCCGGGGCGCCGCCTTCGCCGCCTGGTTGGGACTGCTGCTCGGCGCCGTGCGGCGGCGTCGCGCCTGAGCCGGGGCCCCGGGGCGCGTGCTCTTCCACACCCTGGACTACCTCGTCTTCCTGCCGGCGCTGGTCCTGGCCTACTGGGCCGCGCCGCGGCGCTGGCGGCTCGCGCTGCTCGCGGCCGGCTCGGCGTTCTTCTACGGGTCGTGGAACCCGGCCTACCTGGTCCTGCTCCTGTTCGTGATCGCGGTGGCCTGGGCCGGCGGGCTGGCGCTGGCCGCCGACGCCGGGCGGACGCGGCGGCTCCTCGTCCTCGGCGTGCTGCTGCTGCCCCTGCTGTTCTTCAAGTACTGGAACTGGATCGCCTGGAACCTGGAGGCGCTCGCGGGGCTGGCCGGCTGGCCGCTGGTCCTCCCGCGCGAGGAGCTGCCGCTGCCGGTGGGCATCTCCTTCTTCACCTTCCAGGCGCTGGCCTACGTGGTCGACGTCGGACGGGCGGCGCGGGGCGGGCCCGCCGGCCCGCTGGGAGACGACGGCGAGCCGCTGGGGGCCCGGGATCTCGGCCCCGATCCCGCCGGCGTCGGCCCCGAGCGCTCGCTGCTCCGGTTCGGCACCTTCCTCGGCTTCTTCCCCCAGCTCGTCGCCGGCCCCATCGTCCGCCGCCACGAGCTCATGCCCCAGCTCGCGCGCCTGCCGCTGCTCCGGCGCGACCAGGTGGGGGAGGGGGTGGTCCGCATCGCCCGGGGCATGTTCAAGAAGGTGGTGCTCGCCGACGTGGTGCGCCTGGGCATGGTCGACCCGGTCTTCGCCGACCCGGGCCGGTTCACCGGCCTCGAGCTCCTGGTGGGGCTCTACGCCTACACCCTGCAGATCTACTGCGATTTCTCGGGCTACACCGACATCGCCATCGGCTCCGCCCGCCTGTTCGGCATCGAGCTGCCCGAAAACTTCCGCCGTCCCTACAAGGCGACGAGCGTGGCCGGCTTCTGGCGGCGCTGGCACATCACCCTGAGCAACTGGGTGCGCGACTACATCTACTACCCCCTGGGGGGCTCGCGGGTGAGCGGGGGCCAGTGGAAGGTGTACCGCAACATCCTGCTCACGCTGGTGATCATCGGCATCTGGCACGGGGCGAGCTGGAACTTCGTCGTCTACGGCACGCTGCACGGCCTGGCGGTGGCGGTGAACCGCTACCAGCGCAAGCGCACCGGGCGCCGGCCGGACGACCCGCTTCCCGGCCGCTGGGCCTGGGCCTGGCGGTGGGCGCTCACCTTCCACTTCGTCGTGCTGGCGCGGGTGCTGTTCCGGGCGCCGGATCTCGACCGGGCGTGGACCCTGTTCGCCGGCCTGTTCGACGCCAGCCCGGTGCTCCCGCGCTTCGCCCCCACGGCCTGGGCGGTGCTCGCCCTCGGCTACGCCCTGCACTTCACCCCGGACGACTGGGCGCCGCGGGCCGAGCGGTGGGTGGTCCGGCGCGGCCCGCTGGCCTGGGCGGTCCTCGCCCTGGCGGTGGCGGCGGGTTGCGTCTACCTCGGCGCCGGCGAGCGCCTGGCCTTCGTCTACTACCAGTTTTGAGTCCCGGGGGGACGCCTCGGGCTCAAGGCCTCCCGGTCGGGGCCGAAGCGGAGCCGGAAGCCTCGGGAGTCGCGGGTGCCGGTTCGGGTCGATGCGCGCATCATGGTCGTCGACGACAACGCGACGGTGCGCCGCGTGCTGCGGGAGCGCCTCGAACGCGCCGGCTGCACGGTGGTGGAGGCGGCGGACGGGGCGGAGGCCCTGCGCCGCGTGGCCGCCGAGGCGCCGGACCTGGTGATCCTCGACCTGGACATGCCGGTCATGGACGGTTTCGAGACCTGCCGTTCCCTCCGGGAGCTGCCGGGCTTCGACCACCTGCCGGTGCTGGTGCTGACCGGGCGGCACGACGCCGAGAGCGTGCGGGCCGCCTTCGAGGCGGGCGCGACGGACTTCAACGTGAAGCCGCCCCCCCTCGACCTGCTTCCCCACCGGCTGCGGTTCCTCCTGCGGGCCTCCCGGGCGATGGAGGAGCTGGACCGAAGCCGGGAGCGCCTGGAGCGGACCCGCCGCATCGCCCGGCTCGGCTACTGGTCCTGGCAGGGGGGCGAGCCGGTCCTGCACCACGACCTCGCGGAGCTGCTCGGAGAAGGCGGGGTGGCCGCCGGGGAACGGCGTATCGCCCGCTTCCTCCACCCGGATGATCGCGAGGAGGTCCGCGCCGCCTGGCGGGGACTGGTCGAGGAGGGGCGCGCCTTTCACCTGGAGCACCGCCTCCTGCTCCCGGGGGGGCGGGTGGCCGTGGTCGAGCAGGAGGGGCGGGCGAGCCGGGCCGCGGGTCGCACCCTGCTGGAGGGCATCCTGCGCGACGTCACCGAGCAGCGGAAGGCCGACCTGGAGATCCGGCGCCTGGCGCTGCAGGACCGGGTCACGGGGCTGGCCAACCAGCTCCGCTTCGAGCAGGTGGTGGACGGCTGGCTGGCGCGCCGACCGGGCGAGGCCCTGGCGGTGCTCGCGGTGGACTTCGACCTGCTCGGCCGGATCAACGACGCCCTGGGCCAGGCCCACGGAGACGGCTTCCTGCGCCAGTGCGCCAGCCGGCTGGCCGCCCTGTCCCCCTCCGGCCGGGAGCTGGGGGAGGACCTCGCCCGCGCCTCGGGCGACGAGTTCCTGGTGGCGGTGCCCGGCCTGGACGGCGAGACGCTGCGGGAGCAGGTCGAGCGGCGCTGGATGGCGGCCCTGGAGCGGCCCTTCGTGGTCGGCGGGCGGGAGTTCGTCCCCCGGCCGCGGGTCGGCATCGCGGTGGCGGGGGAGGGCCCCGCCTCCCGGCTCTGTCGCGACGCCCAGGCCGCGCTGCGCGCCACCCGGCGGGGAGACGGCGATCGCGTGGGGCTGCACGACCCGGCCCTGTACCGGCGCATTCGCGAGCGCATCGCCCTCGAGTCGGCGCTGCGACGCGCGGTCGAGCGCGACGAGTTCGAGGTGTGGTACCAGCCGCAGGTTCGGCTCGGGTCGGGAGAGGTCGCCGGGGTGGAGGCCCTGGTGCGCTGGCGTCGCCCGGGCCACGGTCTCGTCCCGCCCGGGGTGTTCATCGGCGTCGCCGAGGAGACGGGCCTCGTGGTGGCGCTGGGGGAGCGCGTGCTGCGCCGGGCCTGCGCCGACATGCGGTCCTGGCTTCGCCTCGGGGTTCAGCCGGGCGTGCCGGTGGCGGTGAACGTCTCGGCCCGGCAGCTCCGGCGGGGCCGCTTTCCCCGCACCGTGGAGGCCTTCCTCGACGCCGCCGGCCTGGCGCCGGGCCACCTCGAAATCGAGGTCACCGAGAGCCTCTTCCTCGGCGACGACGAGGCCGCGGTGGCGACCCTGGAGGAACTCGCCCGGCTCGGGTGCTCCATCGCCCTCGACGATTTCGGCACCGGCTACTCGTCGATGAGCTACCTCAAGCGCCTGCCCATCGACCGCTTGAAGCTCGACCGGGCCTTCGTCGCCGACCTGCCGGGGGACCCGTCGAGCGCCGCCATCGCGCGGGCCATCATCGGAATGGCGCACGGCCTCGGCCTCACGGTGGTGGCCGAGGGCGTGGAGACGCCGGAACAGCGGGACTTCCTGGCCGACATCGGCTGCGATCTCGCCCAGGGCTACCTCTTCGCGCGCCCGATGCCCGAGGCCCTGCTGCGGAGCTGGCTGGTCGCCCGCGAGGCCGGGCGCCCGCCGCTGCGTCGCGCCGCGGGGGAATAGCTCAGGGGCCCTCGTCGGGAGGGGGCAGGTGGTCGCGCTCGAGGGCGCGGGCGATCTCGAGGGCCGGGGCCACGAGCAGGATCAGCAGCACGAACCAGCCGGTCGGGGCCAGGACGGTGGCCGTGAGGTCGAGGGAGGGGTCGGCGAGGGCGCGCCGGGCGCTCGCGACCAGGCCGGCGAGCAGGACGAGCCCGGTGAGGCCGGCGACGGCGAGGAGCGCGCGGGCGGCGCGCCTGCGCCCGGAGGGACCGAGGCGCGGGCGCAGGATGAGGGTCCAGGCGCCGACGCACACGGTGGCGGCGGAGGCGAGGCAGGCGAGGGAACCGAGCATGGCGAGGCGCTATCGGGATGCGGCCCGCCGCGCGAGGGGACCGGCTTGCGGGAGGG
>WGAH01000470.1 GCA_015489145.1 Deltaproteobacteria bacterium | reverse complement strand
GCCGGCCCGCGCTCCTCCGGCAGGTCGGGGACATGCCGCTGCGCCGTCCCCAGGACCTGCCCGGCCTCCCTCAAGAGGAATGCCTCGCCGCGATCCATCGACATCCCAGCCACGGGCCATCGGTGAATGGCACCATGCCTGCACCGCGTCCCGGCCCCGCCTTCGCCCCCCAGGGCTCCAGCCAGCTCGCCGGCCTCCTCGACGCCCTGCTCTCCGAGCTGCGCGAGCCGCGCGAGGCCAGCCGCACAGCCCGCCCACGGCGCCCGCGACCGGGACCGCCTCGCCCTGGGGCGGGACGCCGTGCTGTCCCTGGGGCGAGCCGCCGACCGGCTGCTACGGAAGGATGCGGGGCGACGCTGCTTGGGAATGGATGGCTCCGGGCGTGAGCACGAACCGTGCGCGTGGCAAGCGGAAAAGGCAACCTGGTCGGTGGGTTGAAGCAGAACAGCACTTCTGGCGCTCCCGGGGCAGCAGGGCCAGGACGCGGCGCACGTCCCGGATGAAGCCCATGTCGAGCATGCGGTCGGCCTCGTCGAGGACGAGGTGCGTCGCCGCCGACAGGTCGACGTGGCCCTGGCCGGCGAGGTCGAGGAGGCGGCTGGGGCAGGCGACGAGGATGTCGACGCCGCGGCGCAGGGCGCGCACCTGCGGGGCCTGGCCCACGCCGCCGTAGACCACGGCGTGCCGCGGGTCGAGGAAGCGACCGTAGGCGGCGAAGCTGGCGCCGACCTGGTCGGCCAGCTCGCGGGTGGGGGTGAGCACCAGGGCGCGGACGCGCCGGCGACCGCGGGCGGGTTCGGCGGCGAGGTGCTGGAGCACGGGCAGGGCGAAGGCCGCCGTCTTGCCGGTGCCGGTGCGGGCGCCCCCGAGGAGGTCGCGCCCGGCGAGGAGCGGGGGGATGGCGGCAGCCTGGATGGGCGAGGGCCGCGCCGCGCGGTCGCCCGAGTGGCGCCGCTCCTGCTCCGCGTAGCCCGGTTTCGGGCCCGCGCCCGTCCGGGCCTCGCGTTAGGGTCGGCGGCATGAACGAACACCGGCTTCGCCAGGAGATGGTGCGCTTCGCGCACCTGCTCTACGAGCGGCGGCTCCTCGTCGCGATGGACGGCAACCTCTCGGCCCTGCTGCCCTCGGGCGACGTGCTCTGCACCCGGGCCGGCTGCCACAAGGGGCTGCTCACCGACGACGACCTGCTCGTGGTCGACCGCTCGGGGCGCGTGCTGCGCGGCTCGGGGCGGCCCACCAGCGAGCTCCAGATGCACCTGGCCTGCTACGAGGCCCGGCCCGACGTGCGCGCGGTGATCCACGCCCACCCCCCGGTGAGCGTGGCCTTCACCCTGGCCAACGTCAGCATGGCCCGCTGCGTGCTCCCGGAGGTGGTGCTCACCCTCGGCACGGTGCCGACGGCCCCCTACGCCACCACCGGCAGCGCCGACCTCGCCGACCGGGTGCGCGAGGCGATTCGCGCCCACGACGCGGTGCTGCTCGACCGCCACGGCGCCGTGACGGTGGGCCCCGACCTGCTCACCGCCTTCTGCAACCTCGAGACGGTCGAGCACACCGCGACGATCACGAAGGCGGCCCGCGACCTGGGCGGCGCCAGGGAGCTCCCGGCGGAGGAGGCCGTGCGCCTGCGGGCGATGGGCCTCAAGCGCTACGGCGGCCCTCCCGAGGCGGTGGCCCGGGCCGACGATCCGGGGGCCGACCTTCCCGAGGCTTGCCTGGCGTGCAGCGGTTGCGCGAGCCGCGACCCCGGGGGCATCGGGCCGCGGCTCGACCTCAAGATGGCGCGGGTGACCGAGCGGCCCATCCCCACCCTGGGCGAGGCCCTCGCCGCGGCCCCCGAGCGGCGTTCCCTGGAGGACGCCGTGGTCGCCGCCGTGCTGGAGTCCCTCGGCGGTGGCTGAGGCTTCGGGCGAGGGACGGCGGGGGGCGGGCCCCGGCCGGTGGGCCGCCGGCCTGGCGACGGCCCTGCCCTGGCTGGCGCTGGCCTTCATCCTGGCCTGGCTGCTCGCCGGCTTCGCCCGGCGGGTGGGCTACCCCTACGACCTCGAGTGGATGGAGGGGGGGATGCTCGCCCAGGCCTGGCGGGTGGAGCACGGCCTGCCCCTCTACACCGCGCCCTCGGCCGACTACGTGCCCTTCATCTACCCGCCGCTGTACCCGTGGCTGCTCGGGGGGCTCGGGCGGGTGGTCGGCCTGGGCTACGCGCTGGGGCGCAGCCTGTCGCTGGCCGGCACCTTGATCGCCGCCGCGGTGCTGGTCGGGGCGGTGGCCGGCGAGCGGCCCGAGCGGCGGGC
>WGAH01000469.1 GCA_015489145.1 Deltaproteobacteria bacterium | reverse complement strand
TCCGCCGTCTGGTTGTGGCAGGTCGCCTCCTCGTCCTCCCACGTCGCGTCGCAGTCGTTCACCTTGCCGTCGCCGCAGATCACCGGGGCCCCGGGGTACACGGTCGCATCCTCGTCGTTGCAATCCCGGTGCGCGGGAACGTGGTCGCCGTCGTCGTCCCGGGTGAGCAGTTCCTCACCATCGACGAGATCGCCGACACTTCCCACCGCTGCCGCGCCGGTCTCGCCCCCGGCGCCACCGCCGTCATCTTCGACTGGCACGCCCGAGTCGCAGTCCTTCCGCGCGACGGACGAGGCCGAGTCGCGTGCTCCGGAGCACCCGGAGGCGAAAACCATGACCCAGAAGAGTGCTGTCCCGATACGCATCGCCATCCCCTTCAAAAACAGGCCGGTGACGCCCCCGAACGGCATCGCGTGAAGGTCGACCAGTTCTGGAAGGCGCAGACCAGGCACGCATGGGCGTCCACCATCGGGTCGGACCGCGCGTCGATCCACGAGGCTCCACCCCCTTCGTTCGTCCACCGGGCGTGCACGACGTCGGTGGCCTCCAGGTCGCCGGCGCATCCCGCGGGAATGGTGGCGACGTGGTCGTGAACCTCGCCGAGCACGGTCTCCTGGTTGGTGGGCTCGACCAGGACCCCGTCCACGTCGGGCGAAAAGCGGTGCCGCCGCGCGAAGTGCCCGCGATGCGCCGACAGGTTCTCGAGCGCCGCCGGCGGGTGCAGGGCGAGCACCCCGTCGGCCTCGTCGAGGTCGATGCGGAGGCGGGTCCCCTCCTCGCCCAGGTCGAAATCCGACACCTCGTCGAAGTCCGACACCTGGACCCGCTCGTCCACATTGCAGCCCACCGGCTGGCCCAGGCGCCCCGTCGTCTCGTGCAGCCAGGCGCAGGCGTGCTCCAGGAAGCGTTCCCAGGCGTCGCGGTTCCAGGTCGCGGCGATGTCGTGGGTGAACACGACGCCGTCGAGGTGCTCCTCGAAGCGCCAGGCCGCGTTGTAGGTGGCGAGGTTCGCCCCGCCCGGCGTGCCGATGCCGGAGTAGGCGCCGGGAACCGCGTCCCGGGGCAAGGTGCCCACGGACGTCGTCTCGGTGTTCCAGAACGCCTGGCCGGTCACCGTGTCGACGTAGCGCACCCGCAGCCCCCACACGTAGGCCGTGCGGTCGAAGTTGTGCGGCACCGTCGCCGTGGCGGTGAGCTTCACCCGCACCGTGTTCGTCGCGCCGCCGCTGGCGGACCAGGCCGACGTCGCGCAGTCCGGCCCGCCGATGCACATCGTCGCCAGGTTCACGCGCTCGCGATCCGGGTCGACCAGCAGGGTGCCGTCATCCACGCGGGCGCCGTTCACCGTCGCCGCCAGGTCCAGGTCGAGCGGCGGGTCGGCGTACTGCCAGCCCGTGGCGTACAGGAAGCTCAGCTCCGCGTTCCACCGCGTGTGAAGCGCCCACACGGTCGAGGAAAGCGTCGGCGCCACGAGGTCGAAGCGAACCATCGCCCCATCCCCGGCGTCGAGGTCGTAGCCCGGATCCGCCCCGGAAGGGGTCGGGTCGGCGGGCATGCCCAGGACCGCCGCCGGCACGACGTGCCGCGCCGCCCCCACGTCGTTGATCCGCCCCCACAGGGCGAGGGTGTTGCCGGAAAGCAACCGGCCCGTGTCGTCGCACACCGCCTGGCTGCCGAGATCGGTCTCCACCCGGCCGAAGGCGTCCGTCGACAGGCCGCGATAGGTCCCCGAAAGCATGGTCCCCAGGTACGCCACCTGCTCCGGCGTCCAGCGCGCCCCCTGGCAGTTCCACGGCGCCACATCGCACCCGGCGCCGTGGCTTCCCGCAGGCGAAGCATTCCACTTCTCGTGCAGGGCCGTGTCCGGCCCCTCGACCATCTGGTTCAACTCGTCGACGATCACGGTGGTGAGCACGCCGGGGTGCTTCGCCGCCTCCTTCCGCAGGCGCTCGACGAAGGGCAGGTAGGTGCGGGGCCAGCGGTACTCGGGCGCACCGGCATCGAACCAGGC
>WGAH01000468.1 GCA_015489145.1 Deltaproteobacteria bacterium | reverse complement strand
AAGCCGTCCTTGTCGGCGTCGTAGTCGTCGTCGCCGGCGCAGTCGGAGTCCACGCCGTCGTACCAGGCGTCCTCGGCGTCGGGGTGGACGTCGGCGGCCGCGTCGTCGCAGTCGCCGCCGAGGAGCCCGCCGGTGCCCGGGGCATAGGTGGTCTCGCCGTAGTCCACCCCGTCGGGGTAGTAGCCGTCGCCGTCGGCGTCGTAGTCGTCGTCGCCGGCGCAGTCGGTGTCGATGCCGTCGTACCAGGCGTCCTCGGCGTCGGGGTGGACGCCCGGGTCGGCGTCGTCGCAGTCGCCCTCGGGCAGGGCCCCGGAACCCTCGACGTTCTCGGTGGGCAGGCCGCCGGCGTTCACCGGCACGTAGCCGTCGCCGTCGGCGTCGTAGTCGTCGTCGCCGGCGCAGTCGGTGTCGATCCCGTCGTACCAGCTGTCGGGGGCGCCGGGCCAGGCGTCCGGGTCGTCGCCGTCCACCAGGCCGTTGCAGTCGTTGTCCACGTCGTCGCACACCTCGAGGGCGCCCGGGTGGATCTCGGCCGGGTCCACGTCGTCGGGCAGGCTCTCGCGCCAGGAGCCGTCGGCGCAATCGTCGCCGACCTGCCCGTCGAGGTCGAGGTGCAGCGCGGTGCGATACCCGTCGCCGTCCTGGTCGAAGTCGTCGTCGCCGGCGCAGTCCTGGTCGACCCCGTCGTACCAGGTCTCGCCGGCCTCGGGGTGGACGTCCGCCGCCGTCAGCTCGGCGAAGGGGTTGCCGTCGGCGTCGTAGTCGTCGCTCACCACCGGGTGCGCCTCGCCGCCCTTGTCGACGGGCACGTCCCAGCAGTCGCCGGCGCCGACGTGGCTGTCGCCGCCGGAACCCGGCACGCCCAGGGTGGTGAGCCCGAGGTAGGCCGTCTCGGTCACCCAGCCGTCGCCGTCGGCGTCGTAGTCGTCGTCGCCGGCGCAGTCCTGGTCGATGCCGTCGTACCAGGTCTCGTCCGCCCCCGGGTGGATCTGGTCGCCGGTGAGACCCGAGCCCTCGGGCCCCAGCGGGTCGTCCCAGCAGTCGCCCATCGCCACCGTGTAGCCGTCGCCGTCGCGGTCCTGGGCGTCCCACTTCGAGCCGCAGGCCGACAGCCCGACGGCCCCGAGGGCGAGGATGATGATCGACGGGTTCCACGCGGGGGAAACCTGGAGTCCGAGTCGGTTCTGCATCATGGCCTGCTCTCCTGACGGTGCCCGCCATGCTAACGCACTTCGGGCCTCCCCAACGCCCGCCGACCCCGGCCCGCCCTCCTTGACTGGCCGCGAAGCGGGCACTAGTGGGGCCGGTCCACGCGAGGCAGAGCCATGATCGAGGTGGAGAAGCTGACGAGGCGCTTCGGCGCGCACACGGCCATCGAGGACGTGAGCTTCAAGGTGGAGCGCGGCGAGGTCGTGGGCTTCCTCGGCCCCAACGGCGCCGGCAAGACCACGACGATGCGCATCCTCTCGGGCTGCATCGGCGCGACGCAGGGGCGCGCCCTCATCGACGGCATGGACGTCCTGGAGAAGCCGCGCGAGGTGAAGTCGCGCGTCGGCTACCTCCCCGAGGTGCCGCCCCTCTACGGCAACATGAGCGTCGGGGACTTCGTCGCCTTCGCCGCCCGCATCAAGGGGGTGGACGACGCGGAGGCGGCCGCGACCCGGGCGATGGAGCAGGTCGGCCTCCTCGACGTGCGGGAGCGCATCATCGACCACCTCTCCAAGGGCTACCGGCAGCGCGTCGGGCTGGCCCAGGCCCTCGTCCACGACCCGGACGTGCTGATCCTCGACGAGCCCACCAGCGGCCTCGACCCGGCCCAGCGCCGCGAGATCCGCGAGCTGCTGCGCGCCCTGGCCGAGGGCGAGCGCACCGTCATCCTCTCCACCCACGTGCTCGGCGAGGTGGAGGCGGTCTGCGAGCGCGTCATCATCATCAACGAGGGGCACATCGTCGCCCGCGACCGCATCGACGCCCTCGCGGCGCGCTCCGGGGCGATTCGCCTGCGCGTCGCCCGCCCCGGCGACGACCTGCCCGGCGTGCTCCGCTCGGTGCCCGGCGTCCGCGAGGTGGAGGCCCAGCCCGACGGTTCCTGGCTGGTCCACGCCGACGACGACGTCCGCGAGCAGGTCGCCCGCGCCGTCGTGGACCGGGGGCTGCTGGAACTGGCCATCAACCAGCAGCTCGAAGACATCTACCTGCGCCTGACCCGGGGAGGTGAGGCATGAAAGCCGTCCTCGCCATCGCCCGCCGCGAAATCGACGCCTACTTCGCCTCGCCCCTGGGCTGGGTGTCGCTGTCGGCGTTCCTCGTCGTGACGGGCTTCATGTACGCCAGCATCCTCTCGGACTTCAGCCAGCAGTCCACCACGGCGGCCTTCAATCCCTACATGGCCGACCAGTACAACCTCAACAACTGGGTCCTGCCGGGCTTCTTCGGCAACTGGTCGGTGATCCTGCTGTTCATCGCGCCGGCGATCTCGATGCGGATGTTCAGCGAGGACATGCGCCAGCGATCCTTCGAGCTGCTGCTGTCCTCGCCGGTGAGCAGCGGCGAGATCGTGCTCGGCAAGTACCTCGGCGCGCTGGGCTTCCTCGGCCTCATGTTCGGGGCGACGGCCCACTACGTGCTCATCCTCTACTGGCTCGGCACCCCCGACCCCGGCGTGCTCGCATCGAGCTACCTCGCGGTGTTCCTGCTGGCGGCGAGCTTCATCGCCCTCGGCATGCTCGCCAGCGCCTTCACCGTGAACCAGGTCGTCGCCTTCGTCACCACCTTCGGCGCGCTGCTGGTGCTGTGGGTGCTGTCCTGGACCGAGAGCATCCTGCCCGGCACCGCCGGCACGGTGCTGAGCGCGGCCTCGATGCTGTCGCACCTCGACCAGCTCACCAAGGGGCTGCTCCACCTCGAGGACGCGGCCTACTTCGCCGGGTTCATCGGGTTCTTCCTGTTCGCGACCCAGCAGCGCATCGAGTCGATGAGGTGGCGGTGATGCGGCGCTATTCCTGGTTGCTGGCGGTCCTGGGCGGCGTGGCCGTCCTGTCCTTCCTCTCGGTGGCGGTGTTCACCAGCACCGGACCCGACACGACCTGGTCCACCGTCGGCGGCGTCGGCGTGGCCCTGGTGGCCCTGTGGATGTGGCTCGACCGCGACGCCCTCGCCCGCGCCTCGGCCACCCGGGGCGCCCGCTACACGGTCACCTCGCTCACGCTGGTGGTGCTCGCCGCCGGCATCGCCGTCGCCGTCAACGTGCTGGCCCACCGCTACGACAAGCGCTGGGACCTCACCGCCAGCCGGCAGTACAGCCTCTCCGAGCAGTCGGTGCAGGTGGTCCGCAACCTCGACCGGGACGTGAAGGTCCTCGCCTTCTTCAGCCGCGGCAGCCAGGAGGAGGCGAACTTCAAGGACCGCATCGAGTCCTACACCGAGCTGAGCGACCACCTGTCGGTCGAGTGGATCGACCCCCTCCTCGACCCGCGCAAGGCGCGCGAGCACGACATCACCTCGGCGGCCGGCACGGTCATCCTCGTCTCGGGGGACGACGAGCAGCGCCTCGAGACCGACTTCGGCGAGGAGGCCCTCACCAACGCCCTCATCCGGCTCACCAGCGGCGAGGAGCACACCGTCTGCTTCACGAGCGGCCACGGCGAGCTCGACCCCGACGACGACGCCACCGTGGCCGGCCTCGGCGGCATCGTGACCAAGATGGAGGGCCAGAACTACAAGGCCGAAAAGGTGCTGCTCGCCCGCGAGGGCGGCGTCCCCGAGCGCTGCGAGATGCTCGTCGCCGCCGACCCCGAGAAGGACTGGCTGCCCGCCGAGCGCGAGATGCTCGCCGCCTACGTGGCCGGCGGCGGGAAGTTCCTGCTCCTGCTCGAGCCCACCCACGCGCCGGGGCTGGCCGCCGACATGGCGCGCTACGGCATCACCGTCGGCGACGACGTCGTGCTGGAGCAGAACCCGAACTACGCCCTGGCCGGCGGCGATCCCTCCTACATCATCCTCGACCCCCAGTCCTTCGACCACCACGAGATCACCGACGCGATCAAGGGCGCCGTCCTGCTGCGCCTCGTGCGCTCCGTCTCCAAGGGTGACGACGTGAAGGGCATCCGCGTGCAGGAGCTCGCCCACACCACCGAGCAGGGCTGGGCCGAGACCTCGCTCGGCACCGACGCCGTCGCCCAGCCCGACCCGGGGCAGGACATCATCGGCAACGTGCCGCTGATGGCGGTCGCCGAGGTGGACGATCCCGAGACGATCCAGGTGGGCGACCGCACCATCGGCGAGCGCGCCGGCGCGCTGGACGCGATCCTCGGCACGCCCGCCGAGGCCGCCCCGGCCGAGGCCCCGCCGGTGGAGCGCAAGAAGGGCGGCCGCGTCCTCGTCATCGGCGACGTCGACTTCGCGACCAACATGCTGATCGACCAGTTCGCCAACCAGGACCTGTTCCTGAACTCGGTGGCCTGGATGGTGGGCGAGGAGAACCAGGTCAGCATCCGGCCCAACGAGGCGGCCCGGGGCACGCTGACGATGAACCTGTTCCAGGGCATCATCCTGTGGCTCACGGCCCTCCTGTTCGTGCCCGGCCTGGCGGTGGTCGGCGCCCTGGTGACCTGGCTGCGCCGCCGCAACCGCTGACCGGCGGCGCGTCCCCGAGACGCGACGACGCCCCGAACCCGGCCGGGCTCGGGGCGTCGATCTTCGCGGGGCTCGTCGCCGCGCGGGCCGTCAGGTGAGGATCTTCTGGAGCGCCGTGGCGAGGCCCAGGTTGTCGATCTTGAGCTTGCCCATCATCACCATCTGGATCGCCTTGGAGGGCTTGTCGAGGATCTTGCTCCAGGTGGCCTCGTCGGTCTTGATCGTGCAGTCCGCGGCGTCGGTGGTGCCCTCGCGGACGCCGGGATCGTCCTTGAGGTCGAGCACCCAGTCGCCGGCGCCGGCGATGCGGAACTGGAAGACCGCGTCGACGCTCTGCGCGAGATCGGGGTCGCCGGCGATCTTCTTGGGGAGGTACTGGTTGAAGAAGCCCTGGACATCGGCCATCGGGACACGCTCCTTGCAAGGGTTGCGGCGCCGGGCGGCGCGGAGGAGCCTGTCCTAGCCCGTTGCCCGCGGGCCCTCCAACCCGTCGAGGCGCAGCGCGCGCAGGAAGGCCGCGGCGTCGTGGCGACCCAGCGAGAAGGCGCCGGGGGCGCCGCCGGTCCAGCCGTGGTAGTCGCTGCCCCCGGTGACGACGAGGTCGTGGCGCGCCGCGAGCCGGTAGAGCAGGGCCCGAATCGCCGGGCCCTGGCGCGGCCGCGCCACCTCGAGACCCTGGAGGCCGAGGTCGACGAAGCGCCCGACGAGGCGCCGGGCGTCGTCGGGATCGGGGTGGGCCCAGGAGGTGAGGCCCCCGGCGGCGCGGGCGGCGGCGAGGGCCTCGGCCCAGGGCAGGTCGACGAGGGGGACGAGCCCGGCCCGCTGCCCCGTCCACCGCCGCATCGCCTCGGAGACGTCGGCGGCGTGCCCGGCCTCGACGATGGCCCGGGCGAGGTGCAGGCGGGTGATCGCCCGCTCGCCGTTCCGGGCGGCCTCGTCGGCCGGCGCCAGGCCCGGCAGGCCGACCCGCCGGACCGCCTCGTCGTAGCGCCGGGCCCGCGCCCGAGCCCGTTCCCTCAGGAAGGCGCGAAAGCCCTCGGGCATGGAGCCGGGAAAGTAGACGAGCAGGTGCAGCTCCCGGCCTTCCCAGGCCCCGGAGACCTCGGCGCCCTCGATCACCCGCACCGCGCGGCCCCCCCAGGACCAGGTGCCGCCGGCGACGGGGGGCGGGAGGTCGTGGTCGGTGATCGCCACCAGGTCGAGCCCCGCCGCCGCGCAGCGCCCGAGCAGGGCCTCCGGGTCCAGGCGCCCGTCCGAGGCCGTGGTGTGCAGGTGGAGGTCCAGGCGCCGCGCCGCCCGCGCCCGCCCGCCCGGCCGCGCCACCGCCCGGCCGGCGCGTCGGCGACGCCGCCTCACCGGGCGGCCCGCCCCTCGGCCTCGAGCTCCTCGACGACGCGGCCGTAGGCCTCGAGCACCCCGCGCAGGTCGGCGAGCAGCCGGGCCCGGCTCGACCGCAGGTGGACGATGTCGGCCTGGAGTTCCCGGCGCTCCTCGGCGGCGGCCAGCAGGATGCGCTCGGCTTCCAGCCGGGCCTCGCCGACGATGACGTCGGCCTCGCGGCGGGCGCCGCGGTCGAGGTCCTCGCTGAGCTTGCGGGCGAGGAGCAGGGTCTTGTGGATGTCGGCCTCGGATTCCTTGAGGGAGGCGATCTCCTCGTCGCGGCGAGCCAGCTCCTCGCGAAGGCGCTGGTTCTCCTTGATCAGCTCCTCGAGGCTCTCCCGCACCTCGTCGAGGAAGACCCGCACGTCCTCGGGGTCGAGCCCGCCCTTGCGCGCGGGGGCGAACTGCTTCTGGATGATGTCGAGGGGGGTGACGCGCATGGCGGTCCGGCGGCTCGGGGAACGCGGGGAGTATATCCCTTCAGGGGCGCGCGTCGGCGACCGCCGGGGCCGGCGAGCAGGCCACGTCCGCCCGGGGGTCGCGGGCGCGCACGGCCTCGGCGAGGCCGTCGAGGGGGTCGGCGTCCCCACCGTCGCCCAGCAGGGCCGCGAAGTCCGAAAACCCGTCCGGGCTCGCCACCACGCAGAGGCGGTCGCCCGCCGCCCGCACGGCGTAGTCGCCCTCGGCGGTGGCCCACGCCCCCTTGCCCGCGCCGATGGAGCGGCCGCCCAGGCGGATGACCTCGCCCTCCCGCGCGACGAGGATGTCGACCTTCGCCGGGTCCGGCACGTCGAAGCGCGCGGTCCATCCCCCCTCGACCGGCCGGAAGCTCGCCTCGACGGGGGTGGTCGGCCCCGGCGCGGCGCCCACCGTGGCCCACAGGGCCGCCGCGACGGCGCCCGCCGCCGCCAGGCCGGCGAGCCCCCAGTAGCCCGAGGGGGGCGGCGGGGGTGGCT
>WGAH01000467.1 GCA_015489145.1 Deltaproteobacteria bacterium | reverse complement strand
GTGCATGGGGCCCTGGCACGGCGGTTGCAACGGTCGGGGGCGTCCCCGGGGCGCCCTCGGGGACCCCACAGGAGGCCATCATGAAGCGTCCCGCGATCCCCGTTTCCTCCCCTTCCCTCGTCTCCCTGCTGCTCCTGGCGGGCCTCGCGGCCTGCGGCGACGGCGAGCCGGCGGCGGTGACCGGCGGCGAGCCGGCGGCGGCCCTCGCAGGCGAGACGGCCGAGCCCTTCCCGGGGGTGGACTTCGAGCCCTCGCCCGCGGGCGGCGGCCTGCCCGGCGCGACGGCGGCGGGCGCCGCGGCCGCGGCCCCCTGCGCCGGGGAGCCGGAGAACGCGGGGGAGCCCGGCTGCGGCTCCGGCGATCCCGGCCTCGCGGATGGCGAGGCGGTCGCCGAGGCCGGCGCCGCCCCGGTCTCCGGGGAGACGGTCCGCATCTCGCTGCGCGCCGGCGAGAACCTCGTGCTCCTCGCCGACCAGGCCGGGGTTTCGGTCGAGGCCCTGTGCGAGCGCAACGACCTCGACCCCCTCGCCGCCGTGTACCCGGGCGAGGAGCTGGTGGTGCCGCTGGCCGAGGGGCTGTCCCCGGCGGACTTCGCCGCGCGCCGGGACGCCTTCCTCAAGGGGCGCCTCGACCGCTACGCCGCCCGGCGGGGCGGGCTCGTCGGCGTGAGCGAGCACCGCGTGCGGACCGGGGAGACCGGCTGGGGCATCGCCGCCGAGGCCGGGGTGGCGCCGTGGGTCCTGGCGGCCTTCAACCGGGACCGGGACCTCGACCGGCTCCGCATCGGCGAGGTGCTGCTGGTGCCGGTCTACGCCGACGAGCCCCTGGCCGCCGGCGAGTGAGGGGGCTGCCCGCCTCGCGAACCGCCGATGGGGGTGGGCCTCGGGCTCGCGCGGGGACGCCGCGCCCGGGGGGCGCGGTGCGAAAAGGGCTACAGCGACGGGTTCCTGGTGTCGATGACCTCGGTGTCGACCCACCTCGGGAGAGGAACCGTGAGCCAGCCCCGCCGCCTCGCCGCCCGGCGCTCGCCGGGCACCCGCAAGCCGCGCCGGAAGAAGGAGGAGCGCCGGGAAATGGCGAGCACCCTGGCGATGCGCATCGTCAGCGAGGCCTCGCGGCCGGACGTGACGGTGCAGGAGCTGGGGCGGCTGGCCGAGAGCGACCCGGCCTTCGCCATCCGCCTGCTCGCCCTCGTCAACAGCCCGGCCTACGGGCTGGCCCGGCGGGTGGCCAACACGCGGCAGGCGGCGGCCATCGTGGGGATTCGGGGGCTCCGCAACCTCGCGCTGAGCCTGAGCATCAGCGAGATGGCGCCCGTGTGCGAGGACGGGCTGCAGCTCCTCGCGGTGTCGGTGCGGCGGGCGGTCGCGGCGCGGCTGCTCGCCGAGGAGCTGGGCCTGCCCGACCTCGACGCCTTCTTCACCGCCGGGCTGCTCCTCGAGAGCGGCCTGCTCGTGTGGGCGCGGGAATCGCTGGAGGAGGCCGCCCACGTGGCCCGCAGCCCGGCCGCCTCGCGGGTGCTGCTGGAGCGGGCCGCGGGCCGGGTTCCGCACCCCCTGTCCGGTTCGGCGCTGGCGCGGGACTGGAACCTGTGCGAGGAGGTGGCGCTCGCCATCGAGCTGCACCACGCGGAGGAGCCGCCTTCCGCCCCGCCCGTCGCGCGGGTTCTCTGGGCCGCCGAGCGGGTGGCCGCCGTCTTCGAGGGCGGCGACGTGGCGCGGGAACGGGCCGAGGCCGAGCGCGCCTGCGCGGTCCTCGGGCTCGGCGACGAGCGGCGCGAGGCGGTGTTCGAGCGCCTTCCGCCGCTGGTGGAGGAGGCGGGCCGCGGCCTGGACCGCGACCTCGGGCCGCAGCGCGACCTCCAGGAGATCCTCGTGGACGCCAACCGCGGCCTCGTCGCGCTCAACCGCCACTACGAGGAGATCGTCCAGACCCTGGAGCGGCTGATCCAGGAGCGCGAGGAGCTGGCCTCGCGCCTCCAGGAGGCGAACCGCCGGCTGGCGGACATGGCGAACTCCGACGGGCTGACCGGGCTCGCCAACAAGCGGTCCTTCGACGAGCACCTCGGCCGGGAGCTGGCCCGGGCGGACCGCTACCGCTCGGCCCTGGCGCTGGTCATGCTGGACGTCGACCACTTCAAGCGCTTCAACGACACCTGGGGTCACCTCACCGGCGACGAGGTGCTCAAGGCGGTGGCCGAGGTGCTGCGGACGACGGTGCGGGCCTCGGACATCGCCGCTCGCTACGGGGGCGAGGAGTTCGCCGTCATCCTGCCCGAGACCGACCTCGCCGGGGGCCTGGTCCTCGCCGAGCGGGTACGGGAGCGGGTCGAGGCGCTGCGGGTGCCCGGGCCCGAGGGGCCGGTGAGCGTCACCGTGAGCCTGGGCGTCGCCGCCCTGCGGGGGCCCGGCTGCCGCGCGCTGGGCCAGGCCCTGGTCGGTGCGGCGGACGCCGCCCTGTACCGGGCGAAGGACGGGGGCCGGAACCGCTGCGAGGTCGGCGGCGAGGTGCCCGTGCCCCGCGTCCGCCAGCGTTACCGGGCCGCGGGCTGAGCCCCGCGCCCGGGTTTCAGTTCCGCCCCGTCGGCTCCGGGTCGGGCAGCTCCACGGCGACGGGCGCGATGCGCCAGATGCGCTCGGCGTACTCCCGCACGGCGCGGTCGCTGGAGAAGCGGCCGGCGCGGGCGATGTTGCGGGCGGCCCGCGGCCACCAGCGGTCGGGATCGGCCCAGTCCCGGGCGGCCTGTTCCTGGCGGGCCACGTAGTCGTCGAAGTCGGCGGTGATGAGGAAGGGGTCCTCCTCGCGCACGTAGCGGGCGATGCCCCGGTGCAGCTCGGCCTCGCCGCGGTTGAACACGCCGCGTTCCACCAGGTCGAGGACGGCCTGGAGCGCCTCGCTCTGCTCGACGCGGGCGCGCGGGTCGAAGCCGGCCTCCCGCGCCCGGGCCACCTCGTCGGCGTCGAGGCCGAACAGGTAGAAGTTCTCGGCGCCCACCGCCTCGCGGATCTCGATGTTGGCGCCGTCCAGCGTGCCCATGGTCAGGGCGCCGTTCATCTGGAACTTCATGTTGCCCGTGCCGCTCGCCTCCTTGCCGGCCAGCGAGATCTGCTCGGAGAGGTCGGTGGCGGGGATGACGCGCTCGGCGTAGCTGACGTTGTAGTTGGGCAGGAAGACCAGGCGCAGCCGCCCGCGCAGGGCCGGGTCCACGTTGACGACGTTGGCGACGTCGTTGATGAACTTGATGATGCGCTTGGCCGTCGCGTAGCCCGGCGCGGCCTTGCCGCCGACGAGCACGGTGCGGGGCACCACCTCGGCGTCGCCCCGGAACTTGATGCGCCAGTAGAGCCAGCAGACGTGCAGGGCGACCATGAGCTGCCGCTTGTACTCGTGCAGGCGCTTGACCTGCACGTCGAACAGGGTCTGCGGGTCGAGCTCGACCTGCAGGGTGCGCCAGGCGTGGGCGGCGAGGCGGCGCTTGTTGGCGAGGCGGGCTCGCGAGAGCTCCGCGAGGAAGTCGGGATCGTCGACGTACTCCTCGAGGAGGGCGAGTTCTTCGAGGTCGCGAACCCACCCCTCGCCGATGCGCCGGGTGATCGCCGCCGAGAGCTCGGGGTTGCACTGGCGCAGCCAGCGGCGCGGGGTCACGCCGTTGGTGATGCTCGTGAACTGGTCGGGGAGCATCTCGGCGAAGTCGGTGAGCACGCGCTCGCGCAGCAGGCGGCTGTGCAGGCGGGCCACCCCGTTGACCGCGTGGGAGCCGATGACGGCGAGGTGGGCCATGCGGACCCGCTTGGGCGGCCCCTCGTCGATGATCGACATGCGGCGCAGGCGGTCCACGTCGCCGGGGGCCCAGATGTGGACGCGGTCGAGGAAGCGCTGGTTGATCTCGTAGATGATTTCCAGGTGGCGCGGCAGCAGCCGGCCGAACAGGTCGAGGTTCCAGGTCTCGAGCGCCTCGGGCAGCAGGGTGTGGTTGGTGTAGGCGACGGTGTGGCGCACGAGGTTCCAGGCGCGGTCCCAGTCCAGGGCCTCCTGGTCGACGAGGATCCGCATCAGCTCGGCCACCGCGATGGCCGGGTGCGTGTCGTTGAGCTGGATCGCCACCTTTTCGGGCAGGTCGGTCCAGTCGTCGTTGCGCTCGCGGAAGCGGCGCAGGATGTCGTGAATCGAGCAGGCGACGAAGAAGTACTGCTGCCGGAGGCGCAGCTCCTTGCCCTCGATCGAGTCGTCCTTGGGGTAGAGCACCTTGGAGATGCTCTCGCTGAGCGCCTTCTGCTCGACGGCCCGCCGGTAGTCCCCGTCGTTGAAGACCTCGAGCTGGAGTTCCTCGCTGGCCCGGGCCGCCCACAGGCGCAGGGTGTGGACGTGGTGGGTGCGGTAGCCGGCGACGGGGGTGTCGTAGGGCACGCCGAGCACGGTCTCGGCGCCGCGCCAGCGCTTGCGGAGGCGGCCGTCGTCGTCGTGCCACTCCTCGACCACGCCGCCGAACTGCACGGGCACGGTGTATTCCGGCTGCGGCATCTCCCAGGGGTTGCCCTTCTTGAGCCAGGCGTCGGGGTGCTCGACCTGCCATCCGCGGTCGATGCCCTGCCGGAAGATGCCGAACTCGTAGCGAATGCCGTAGCCCATCAGCGGCAGGCCGTGGGTGGCGGCGGACTCCATGAAGCAGGCGGCCAGGCGGCCGAGCCCGCCGTTTCCGAGGCCCGGGTCCTCCTCCTGCTCGATCACCTCGTCGAGGTCGATGCCGTGGCGGCGCAGTCCCTCGCGGGCCACGTCGAGGATGCCGAGCGCCAGCAGGTTGTGCTCGAGCTGCCGGCCGACGAGGTACTCGGCCGAGAGGTAGTAGGCCCGCTTGACGTTCTCGCGCTCCCAGGTGCGCCAGGTGTGGATCCAGCGCCACACCAGCCGGTCGCGGGTGGCGAGGGCGACGGCGTGGTAGAGGTCGAGAAGCGTGGCGCGGCGCAGCTCCTTGCCCCGGCTGAAGCGCAGGTGGTCGATGACGGCGCGCTCGAGCACCTCGGGGCTCATGCCGGTGCGGTCGTCGGCGGCCTCGATGCGCGGACGGCGGGTGGGTTCGGCCTCGTGCTCGCTGCTCATCGTGACTCCGTGATGAGGGACGCGGGGGAGCGTAGCGCGTTCGTCAGCGGCTGCCTCGCCGGCAGGCGCGCCGGCCTTGGTGCGCGGCTCCCCGGCCGGGCTCCGGGCCGGGCGGCGCGATCCCCTCGTCCCGGCGTCCCGGGACATCTCGGGACAGCCGCCGTCGAGGAGGCCGCCCCCGCCTCCACCCGCGGCGGGCAGGCCGCGAGGAGGCCGATGGGAACGGCCAGGTCGGCGGTATGACCCGCCCGTGCTCCAGGCCCCCGCGGGACCCGCGCGCGCCCGAGCCCGACACGCCTGGTTCGCCGTGCTGAACGGTAGGATCGGGGAGCGCGGGCCGGCCGGTGGACGCTCGCCCTCGACCCCTTGAATTCTCCGCCTCGCCCGCGCAGGATGGAGGTGCGGCCCGGAAGGTCGCGCGCGAGGAGCCGAGAAGGTTGGCATGAGCCTCGCGACGAGGGCTCGAGCGGTGAGAAGCCGGCGGCGAAGCGCGACGGTGGGAAGGGCCGCGCGACTGGGCCCGTCGCGGTCGGAGGTCGCCGGGGACACGGTGCATCGCGACGGCACCACCGGCCACGGGTCCG
>WGAH01000466.1 GCA_015489145.1 Deltaproteobacteria bacterium | reverse complement strand
GTCCTAGCCCGCGCCGGCTATGCTGACGAGCCCCGAGGTCGAACCGTGGCGATCTTCTCCTGGGCCCGCCCCACCCCCCTGGCCATCACCCGGCGGCTGCCGGCCGACGAGCGCGTCTACCTGCTCAGCGACCTGCACCTCGGCGACGGCACCCCGACCGACTCCTTCCTCGGCAAGGACCGCGACCTCATCGCCCTCATCGAGCGCGTCCGCGACGAGGGCGCCCGCCTCGTCATCGCCGGTGACGCGATCGACTTCCACCAGGCCTGGGCGATGAGCCGGGTGATCCGCGCCCACGGAAAGCTGATGGGGGAGCTCGCCCGCTTCGCCCAGGATCGCGGCATCATCTACATCTGGGGAAACCACGACTACGACATCAGCCTGTTTCGCGACATGCTGCGCTTCGAGGTCTGCTCGGCCCTCGAGATCGGCACGGACGTCCTGGTGCAGCACGGCTACGAGTACGACCCCTTCATCGGTCCCAACCTCGAGCAGACCCACGTCGCCACCCGCGCCCACCACCTCGTCGAGCGCCTGCTCCGCACCTGGATGCGCCTGCCGCTGGAGCACTTCCCCACCCGGGCCAACCGCGTCGCCTTCTGGCTGTCCCACAAGGCCGCCCTCGCGGGCAGCCTCTACGCCCGCTTCCTCGCCCGCACCGGCCGGCGGGAGGCCGCAGAGGCGATTCGCCGCACCTCCTGGTACTGGACCCAGGCCCAGCTCGGCAACCCGGGCTGCCTGGTGGACGGCGCCTGCGCCTGGCTGCGCGGCGGCCCCTACCGCACCCTGGTCATCGGCCACTCGCACCTCCCCGGGCGCGTCGAGCTTGAGGGCGGCCGCGTCCTCGCCAACACCGGGAGCTGGACCTTCGACAACACGCAGTACGCGGTCTGGGAGGGCGGCGACATCCAGGTCCGCGACTGGACCACCGGCCGCGTCTACGGCGACGAGCACTACCGCCCCATCCTCGAGGGGCGCCACGAGCACCTCGACCTCCTCGGCTGGTGGCGGGAGAACTACCTCGGCCGGCTGCGCTACCGGGTGATCGAGGAGCGCCGCCGGGACGGGGCCGCGGCGCGTTAGGCTCGCCCTCCGACCCTGGAGGTGACCGTGCGCGTCGATGGCAAGCCCTACCGCACCGTGTGGATGGAAGGCGGCACCGTCCGCATGATCGACCAGCCGCGCATCCCCCACGCGTTCCGCGTCGTCGACATGCCCCGGCACACCGACACCGCCCGGGCGATTCGCGAGATGGTCGTGCGCGGGGCCGGCGCCATCGGGGCCACCGGCGCCTTCGGCATGGCCCAGGTCGCCGCCGAGGCGCCCGAGGGCGACGACTTCTTCGCCTACGTCGCCCGGGGCGCCCGCACCCTCGAGAACACGCGGCCCACGGCCCAGAACCTGTTCTACGGCATTCGCGCCGTCCTCGACGCCATCGAAGCGAACCGCGACGACCTCGCCGCCGCCCGGGAGGCCGCCGTCGCCGCCGCCCAGGCCGTCGCCGACGACGACGCCGAGAGCTGCCGTCGCATCGGCGAGCACGGCGCGCCCCTCGTCGCCGACGGCGCCCGGGTGAACACCCACTGCAACGCCGGCTGGCTGGCCTTCGTCGACTGGGGCAGCGCGCTGTCGCCGGTCTACGCCGCCCACCGGGCCGGCCGCAGGGTCTTCGTGTGGGTGGACGAGACGCGCCCCCGGGGCCAGGGCGCCCGCCTCACCGCCTGGGAGCTCGGCCAGGAGGGCGTGCCGCACGCGGTCATCGCCGACAACGCCACCGGCTGGCTCATGCGCCGGGGCGAGGTGGACCTCGTGATCGTCGGCGCCGACCGCATCGCCGCCAACGGCGACGTGGCCAACAAGATCGGCACCTACTCCAGCGCCGTCGTCGCCCGGGCCAACGGCATCCCCTTCTACGTGGCCGCGCCCACCACCACCATCGACCCGGCCTGCCCCTCGGGCGAGGCGATCCCCATCGAGGAGCGCGACGCCGACGAGGTGCGCTGGACCTGGGGCTGGTCCGAGGACGGCCGCTTCACCCGGGTCCGCACCACCCCCGCCGAGGCCCCGGCCCGCAACCCGGCCTTCGACGTGACCCCGGCCGAGCTCATCGCCGGCATCATCACCGAGAAGGGCGTGGTCCCGGCCACCCCCGAGGGCATCGCCCGGGTCGCCCGGGCCTAGCCGCCCTCCGGCGGTCCCCCCGCCCGGCGCAGGGGGACCGGCCGGCCGTCGCGCACGACCAGCGGCGTGCCGTCGCGGGGGGCCGCCGGGTCCCAGCGCCGCAACAGGTCGCGGCCGTCGGCGACGAGGAAGGCGCCGTTGGGCACCGCGACGCCGTGGTTCAGCCGCACGGCGTTGCCCACCCGGGCCCCGT
Organism: Deltaproteobacteria bacterium; assembly: GCA_015489145.1. GTDB lineage: Bacteria > Myxococcota_A > UBA796 > UBA796 > UBA2385 > S143-5. Next base: position 408 of record WGAH01000466.1, on the reverse strand, counting down.
GCCCCACCGCCACGCCGACGAAGTGGTGGCCCGAGTCGGCGCGCTCGCCGGGGCGATCCGGGTCGTCCACCCGCACCGGGGCGCCGAAGCTCAGGTCGAGGCCGGCGGCCCCCCAGGCGACGAAGCTGTCGCGCCCGAAGGCCGAGACCTGGTAGCCGGCACCGGCCGAGATCTGCGCCCCGGGCCAGCTCACGCACAGGTTGGCGAAGGCGTAGCGGCCGACGTGGGTGCGGGCGCCGAGGCTGCTCATCAGCACGGTGCCGTGATCCTCGACCCGGCAGCCCTCCGCGAGCACGCTGGCGCGCACCACCGCCTGGGGGCCGATCTCCACGCCAGGCCCGATGCGCGAGACCTCGACCACCGCCGAGGGGTGGATGCGGGCGTCCGGCGCGATCTCGCAGAGCGCTG
>WGAH01000465.1 GCA_015489145.1 Deltaproteobacteria bacterium | reverse complement strand
GTCAACCCCTTCCCGCTCACCTGGCGCGACGAGCCCCGCGTCGTGCCCCACTTCGCCCTGGGGGCCCTGTGAGCCGGCGCGGGCGCGCGGTGGTGGTGCTGCTGGCGGCCCTGGTCGTCGCCGGCCGGGCGGTGCTGCCCCCGGGCCGGCGACGACCAGGGCCGCCAGCAGCACCACCACCGCGCGCCCGCGTCGTGCCCCACTTCGCCCTGGGGGCCCTGTGAGCCGGCGCGGGCGTCGGAATCGGCGACCACCGCCGGGTCGAGGAAGCCGACCCAGCCGCCGTCGGCGAAGGCCACCAGCGAGGTGCTGTCCAGGCTGCCGAGGCCCAGGGAGCTGGCCGGCAGGCGAAGCTCCACCGACAGGGCGGCCATCGCGTCGCCGCCGGTGGGCACCCAGTGGGCCGGGGTCGAGGCGAGAGCGGTGGCGTCGATCACCGGCGCCAGCTCGGCGGGGAAGCCGATGTCGGGGCGCGCCACCTCGTTGGCCGGCCCCACCTCGTTGAGGCGGAATCCCCGCAGGGATCCGCTCCCGCCGAGGTAGAAGCGGTCCTCCACCCCGAGCGTCGTGCCGGCGCCGGGCACCCAGGCCGCCCCGCCCCGCACCACCGCCGCCAGCACCCCGGGGCCGAGGCCGAACAGGCGCTCGCCGCGCAGGCTCCCCTTGAGGGAGGGGGGCTCGCCGAGGCCGACGGTGGCCGCGCCGTTGGCGCTCGCCAGCCAGCCCCGGGTGGGGTTGAAGCGGTCGTTGCGGCGGTCCCGCAGCACCAGGAAGGACGGCCCGCCGAGCACCCGCGCCGCGGAGGGGAGGTCGGCGACGCCGTCGGCCAGGCCGAGGCGATCCGCCCACGGGTCCCCGGAGACGACGGCGCCCGTGTCCACGTCGTCGAGGCGACGCCGCTGCACGCCCGCGTCCAGCCAGAACTCGTCGATGCCCTCGCGGCCGACCCGCCAACCCACGCGCACCCCCGAGCGGTCCAGCCGCCAGGTCGGACGCTGCTGGGTCTCGTGAAGGAGGAGTTCCCCCACCGCCCGGTGTCCCGGCACCGGCACGTCGGGGGCCTGGTAGACCAGCGCCGCGCTCCACACCGGCTGGGCCAGGTCCAGGCGCCACTCGTCCGAGGCCCACCCGTAGCCGACCTGCCCCACCGCCTCCAGCCGGTGGCCGAGGCCGCCGATGTTGCGGTCCACCGCCCGCCCGCGCGCCTGGACGCCCTGGTCCGTCGCCACGCCGCCGCCGAGCTCGAAGCCGAGGGTGGGCTTCTCCTCGACGCGGAGCAGCAGGTCCCGGTAGGCCTCGTCCTCTCCGAGCAGGGTGGGATCGACCACGTCGAACAGGTCGAGCGCGTAGAGGCGGGAGCGGGTGGCGGCCAGGGCCGAGGGGGAGATCGGCTCGCCGACCTCCAGCGGCACGTGCCGCAGGATCACGTCCCGGCGGGTGTGCCGGTTGCCCCGCACCACGATGCTCCGCAGGAGCGCCCGCTGGCCCGGCTCGACGAGGAGCACCGCCTCGGCCTCCCCCTCGGCCACCCGCGTCTCGACGCGCGCGTCCGCCGACAGGTAGCCCGCCTCCCGCCAGCCCTGGGCCACCTCCCGCGCGAGCGCGTCCAGGCCGAGGGGGTCGATCGGCTGCCCCTCGAAGCGCCGGCGGGCCTCGGCGAGGCGGGCCGCCACCGCCGGCGGCGCGGCGGCCTCGTCCCCGCCCTCCACCCGCAGGGAGCGCAGCACCGTGCGCGGACCCTCGCGCACCCGCACGGTCGGGCGCCCCCGCCGACGCGCCCCGAGGAGGCCGGGCGGGTGCAGCCCGAGGTCGGCCACCTCGACCTCGGCGTCGAGGTAGCCCTGCCCGCGGTACAGCTCGACCAGCGCCTGCACGGCCGCGTCGAGTCCCGCCCGGCTCAGCACCCGCCGCCCCAGGGTGTCCGGAGCCGCCTCGCGCATGGCGTCGGCGAGGTAGGTCGGCGAGAACGCGGTCGCCCCCTCGATGTCCACCCCCTCCAGCACCGCGCGGGGGCCGCGTTCGAGCCGGACCGTCACCCGGTTCCCCCAGGGCTGTTCCTCCACCGCGACCTCGACCTCGGCGTCCAGCCAGCCCCGCCGGTCGGCCATCGCCCGCACGCGCCGCTCGCCATCCCGGCGGGTCAGCTCCGGGCTCACCCGGTCGCCGGCGCCGAGCCCGAGCAGCTCCCGCAGGGCGGTTCCCGAGGGCAGTCCCCGGCCGTGCCCCTCCACCACCGTGCGCGGCCCGCCGTCGAGGATGACGCCGAGGTGCTCGACGGTGGGGTCGTCCGGGTCGGGCTCCACGAGGTAGCTCACCCGGCCCTGCAGCCAGCCGGCGTCGACGAGGAGGTCCTCGAGGTCGCGGGAGGCGGCGTCGAGGGCCTGGGCCGACACCCGCCGGCCCGGGGCGAGGCCGTGGCGGCGGAGGCGGCGCCGAACCCGCCACGCCGCCAGGGGCGGCGGTTCGCCCGGCGCCGCCTCGTCGAAGACCGAGCCGGTGAGGTCGACGCGACCGAGGCGATGGGGCGGCCCCACGTCGAGGAGCACGCGCACGGCCAGCTCCCGGGGGGCCGGCTCCTCCGCCTGCACGGAGACGCGGGCCTCCGGCCAGCCCTCCGCCGCCAGCGCCCGCCGCACGCGCTCGGCGACGCGGTCGACGTCCTCGCCGGCGTAGAAGGGCTGGCCGAGGTGCAGCCCCGCCGCGTCCAGGGCGACGCGCCGGGCCGGCCGGTCGCCGCCGTCGATGTCGAGGCGGACGATGCGGGGCGGCGGCTCGACCCGGTAGGTCAGGCGCACGCCGGGGCGCAGCTCGCCGTCGGGCCCCACGTCCAGCCAGGGCTCGGCGAGGGCGTCGACCCGGGCGAAGGAGGCGGCGCGCACCAGCAGGGCGAGGTCCTGGCGGACGTCGGCCAGGTCGAGGGGCTCCCCCTGGCGCACCCGCAGCAGCGGCTCCAGGTTCTCGCGGGGCAGGCCGCCCAGCGGCGCCTCCAGCGACACCTGGGCCACCGGCAGCCCCACGTACCAGGGCACCGCCCCGCCGGCGCGCGCCGGCCCCGCGACCAGCGCCGCCAACAGCAGCGCCCCGGCCAGCAGGAGGCGCCTCACCAGTCCAGCTCCCAGCGGTAGTTGAACTCCGCCCCCACCGCGCCGCCGGAGAGGCTGCGGCCGAGCTGCTCGTTGGTCCAGTAGGCCCGGGCGTAGAGCATGCGCCCGAGGCGCTGCTCCAGGCCGACGTAGGTGCCCGAGAAGTCGACGACGTTCTGCTCGACGAGGACCGATCGGTCCTCGCCGAGGTCCTTTTCCAGCAGCACGCGCAGGTCGCTGCTGATCGAGCGCGAGCCCCGGGCCGTCGATCCCGTCACCAGGTCGATGCGGTCGGGGCGCAGCACGCCGACGGGCACCACCGCCTCCACCGAGGACAGCCGCGAGATCAGCAGGTCGGAGGCGAGCAGGTCGGTGCCCTCCATCGCGAGCGCGCCGGTGAGCCCGCCGTAGCGTTCCAGCTCCTCGCGGGTCATGCCGAACAGGAGCAGGGCGTTGACGTCGGCCTGGGGCAGCGGCGGGTCGGAGGTCGTCTCGGTGCGCCAGTCGGAGTAGGGCCCGCTCACCCGGTAGTCGACGCTGTAGCGCTGGTCGCGGGAGCGCACCTCGGTGGTGAGGAGGATGTCGAGATCGGGGTCGTAGGCGTAGGGGTCGACGAAGTGCAGCTCCCCGCGCTCCAGCTCGAACTCCCGCTCCTTGATCGTGACGCGCCCGCCGGGCTCGGCGCGCACCGTGCCCACCAGCCCGGGCCGGGCGGTGTCGCCCACCACCCGCAGGTCGGCGGAGGCGACGAGGTCGCCGACGTTGTTCCGCATCCGCACCGAGTCCCGGGCCCGCACGTCGATGTCGAGGCTGAACAGGTCGCTGCTCGCCTCGGCGGCGGCGCCGGCCAGCCGCTCTCCCGACAGCTCGAGGACCGAGGCCTCCCAGTCGATGCGGTCGGCGAAGACCATGTCGCGAACGTCGACGCGACCCGACAGCAGCAGCTCGCCCACCGGGCCGTTGAAGGCGAGGTCGGCGTCGCCCTCGATGGCCGGCAGGAAGTCGAAGGGCTCGACCCGGGCGTCGCGCACCTGCATCGCGAGGTCGTAGCGCCGGGGAATCCAGTCCCGGGCCTCGATGCGCCCGCCGCCGGAGAAGGTGCCGCCGCCGAGGCGGCCGGTGACGCCGGTGAAGACGATGCTCTCGGGCGTCGCCACCACCCGTCCCCGCACCTCCTCGAAGGGGTCCGGCGGCCAGGCGACCTGGAAGGAGGCGCCGTCGAGGTCGAGGGCGACCTCCGGGTGGGTCTCGCCGCGCCCCCCCCGGGCCGACAGGCGCAGGTGGGCGACGCCGTCGGCGCGGGTGACCGCGTCGCTGAACAGCGGCAGCCAGGCGAGGTCGAGGTCGCCGCCGCCCTGCATGTCGAGGCGGCCCTCGGCGTCCCGCCCCCCGCGCAGGGTCAGGGTGGTGCCGCCGCCGGCGAGGTTGAAGTCGTCGAGCTGGAAGGCGCGGCCCTCCTGGGTCCAGGTCCAGGGCCGGGCGGAGCGCAGCTCGAGGTCGCGCCAGGCCAGCACCAGGTCGGTGGCCCGCGCCTCGACGCGCACCGGCGTGGGCTCCGGGTAGAGCGCGCCGGACAGCTCCGCCCGGCCGGTGATCTCGGCGCGAATGTCGCGCCCCTGGGGGCCGCGCGGGTGGAAGGCGTGCAGCGGGAAGCGGTCGAGGTCCGCCCGCAGGCGCCAGGCCCGGTCGTGCCACAGGTCGAGGGTGCCGCGCAGGCCGAGGCCGCCGCCGAGGGCCTCGCCCTCCACCGCCAGCACCCCGGCCGCCGTCTCGAAGAACACGGTGCCCGAGCCGAGGGGGTGGTCGTCGTAGAAGGCGTCGGTCCAGGCGAGGCGCCCCACCGGGGCGGGGTCGAACAGGGTGCCGCCCACGGAGGCGTCGAGGGTGAGGCTTCCGGTGAACGGCAGGTCCCGACCGGCGAGGTGGTCGAGGCGCTCTACCCGGAAGCCGGCGCCGTGCACGTCGAGGTTCATCGCCCAGCCGGCGCCGACGCTGCCCCGCGCCACCAGCCCCTCGGCGCCGTCGCGCCGGGCCAGGCGCAGCCGGTCGAGGGTGAAGCGGCCGGCCCGCATCGTCGCCTCCCCCACCCCCGAGTCGAAGTGCTCCCCCCAGAGGTCGACGTCGGAGAAGCTGAAGCGGGCCTCCCCGTCCAGCGCGAGCGGCGGCCCCGAAAGGCTGAGGGGACCCTCGAAGTCGCCGGTCACGCCGTCGATGTCGAGGAACATGCCCACCAGGTCCTCGACGCGGCCCCGGCCGACGAGGATCTGGAGGTCCAGGGCGTTGTCGTGGGCG
>WGAH01000464.1 GCA_015489145.1 Deltaproteobacteria bacterium | reverse complement strand
CTCCTCGCCGGGGCCTGCTCCAAGGTGCCGGTGACCGGCCGGCGGCAGTTCAACCTCGTCCCCGACGACGTGATGCTGCCCCTCGGCAAGAGCGCCTACGCCGAGATGCTCAGCGACGTCACCGTCGTGCGCACCGGCGACGACGCCGAGACCCTCAAGGCGGTGGGCAAGCGCATCGCCGCCGTGGCGAACCAGCCGAAGTACAAGTGGCGCACCAGCCTGATCGACGACGACGAGACGATCAACGCCTGGTGCCTGCCCGGCGGCAAGATCGCGTTCTACTCGGGCATCCTGCCGGTGGTCCGCAACGAGGCCGGCATGGCCTTCGTCATGGGCCACGAGGTGGGCCACGCCGTCGCCCACCACGCCGCCGAGCGCATGAGCCAGCAGCTCGCCGTCCTCGGCGGACTCGGCGCCCTCTACCTCTACATGGACCACCGCACCGAGCTGAGCGACGAGCAGAAGGGCCTGATCCTCGCCGCCCTCGGCGTCGGCGCCCAGGTGGGCGTCATCCTCCCCTTCTCGCGCAAGCACGAAAAGGAGGCCGACCTCATCGGGCTGATGTACATGGCCCGGGCCGGCTACCCCCCCGGCCAGGCGATCAAGGTCTGGGACCGCATGGAGGCGGCGACGGGCGGCTCCTCGGTGCCGGCCTTCCTGTCGACCCACCCCTCCGACGAGACGCGCAAGGCCAACCTCCGCGACTGGCTGCCGCGGGCGCGCAAGCGCTACCAGCGCAACAAGCTGGACCGCGACACGACCGCGCGACTGTGGTAGCGGCCGGCGCCGCCCGGAATGGCCCGCGGCGGTTGCGGCATCCCCCCGGCGTCGGTATAGCGGGGCGCCAGGACGGAATCCATGCCGCTTCTCGAGACCATCCGCAAGGGCACCGACAGCACCGCGATGCGGCTTGTGTTCGGCGCCATCGTGCTCGTGTTCATCTTCTGGGGCATCGGGGGCAAGAAGGGCCCCACCTCCCAGGTCGTGGCCGTGGTGAACGGCGAGCGCATCACCGACACCCAGTTCCAGCGGGTCATGCGCGACCGGCTGCGCTCGGTGCCCGGCAACCAGCTCGACAAGGACGAGCAGGACGCGCTGGCGCGCCAGATCCTCGCGCAGCTCATCGAGCAGAAGGCGCTGGTGCAGGAAGCCGACCGCATCGGCATCGAGGTCTCCGACGAGGAGATCGCCCGCTACCTGCTCACCATCGACGCCTTCCGCGACTCCGACGGCCGCTTCGAGATGGAGCTCTACAAGCGCACCCTCAAGCGCATGGGGCTCAAGCAGGGGCAGTTCGAGGACCAGCTCCGCGAGGAGATGAAGATCGACAAGCTCCTCGAGGCCGTCGCCGCCGGCATCTCCGTGTCCGAGGGCGAGCTGAAGCGAGCCTGGGCCCAGCAGGCGATGAGCATGACCCTGCAGTGGGTCGAGATCCCCGACGAGGCCCTCGCCGGGAAGGTCGAGGTGAGCGAGGCCGACATCGACAAGGCCCTCGCCGAGCGCGCCGACGAGGTCCGCGCCGCCTACGACGCCGAGGTGGACACCCGCTGGACCCGGCCGGACAAGGCCACCCTGTCGACGATCCTGCTGCGGTCCGACCTCGACCAGGGCCGCGTCGGCGAGGCCGAGCTTCGCAAGCGCCTGGAGGGCGTGCTCGCCGAGGCGCGCGGCGGCGCCGACTTCGCGGAGCTGGCCCGCCGCTGGAGCGAGGATCTCAGCGCGGTGAACGGCGGACGCATCGGCCGCCTGGCGCGGGAACAGCTCGATCCCGCCGCCGCCGACGCGATCTTCGCCACCGAGCCGGGCGGGATCACCGACGTGGTGGAGACGACGCGGGGCGTGCAGATCTTCCTGGTGCAGGAGGTCCTCAAGGGCGGCGTGACGCCCTTCGACGAGGCGAAGCGCACCGTCGCCCGGGAGCTGATCGTCCGCGATCGCCTCGACGAGGTGGCCCGGGCCTTCGTCGACGAAGTGCGCGAGCGCTGGGTGAGCGAGGGCCACGCGCCCACCGACCTCCTCGAACCGCTGAACCTGCGGCTGCGGACGGCGCCGGGCATCACGCCCTCGCAGGCGATGGAGAAGCTCGGCCCGGTCGCCACCTCCGAGATCCTCGACGCCATCGACGCGGTGAAGGGCGACGGGGTGCTCGGTCCCTTCGAGGTGCCGGGCAGCGCCGAGGGCAAGCGCCGGGTGCTCCTGGCGGTGCGCGACTACCAGCCCCCCGACTGGGATCGCTTCGAGCAGGACAAGGCCGTGCTCCGCCTGCAGATCGAGGCCGCCGCCCGCGCCGCCTTCCTGCAGGCCTGGCGCCGGGACCTCGTGCAGCACAGCAAGGTCGAGCAGTACTACAAGCCCTGATCCCGGCCGCCCCGACCGGGGCCGCCCGGGCCGCTCCCACGCGATACACTGGCGCGCGACGCGGCCGGTTCGCCGGCTCGGGGAGGTCCTGCCATGCGCCTCGTCTTCGCGGCTCTCGCCCTCGCCGCCGCCTGCACCCCGGCCGAGGACGGCCTGCCCCCCGTGGCCCGGGCCGGCGACGACCAGGCCGTCTCGGTGGGAAGCACCGTCGACCTCGACGGCAGCGCGTCCAGCGACGCCGACGGCGAGGTGGTCGCCTGGGCCTGGTCGGTGCTCGAGCGCCCCGACGACGCCGAGGCCGACCTCGACGACCCGGCGAGCCCCACCCCCAGCCTCGCCCCCGACGCCGAGGGAACCTGGCTGCTCGCCCTGGTCGTCACCGACGACGACGGCCTTCGCAGCGCCCCGGACGTCGTGGGCATCGCCGCCCGCGCGGTCGACCAGGCCCCCCTCGCCGTGCTGACGGCCGAGGGCGACATCGAGGTCGGCGCCCCGATCACCCTCGACGGCTCCGACAGCAGCGACCCCGACGGCGATCCCCTCACCTACGCCTTCTCGGTGACCCTGCGGCCGCCCGGGGCCGCCGCCGAGGTGGAGCACGAGGCCGACGACGCCCCCACCGCCACCCTGGTGCCCGATGCCGAGGGGCTGTGGATCGCCTCCCTCGTCGTCAGCGACGGCACCCACACCTCGCGCCGCGCCGACGTGCTCCTCGACGTGGGCCCCGCCGCGACCAACCAGGCGCCCGTCGCCGACGCCGGGCCCGACCAGGCCCTCGACAGCCCCGGCGAGCCCGTCAGCCTCGACGGCTCCGGCAGCAGCGATCCCGACGGCGACCCGCTGAGCTACGCCTGGCGCTTCGCGACCCTGCCCGCCGACAGCGCGCTCGGCGACGGCGACCTCGACGGCGCCGACACCGCGGAGGCGGGCTTCACCCCCGACGTCGAGGGCAGCTACACCGTCGCCCTGGAGGTCTGCGATCCCCAGGGGCTCTGCGACGAGGACGAGGCCCTCGTCGAGGTGGGCACCGTGACCAACCACCCGCCGGACTGCACCGCCGGCGCCGACCAGGTCCTCGCGCTCGGCGAGACGGCCACCCTCGACGCCTCGGCCAGCAGCGATCCCGACGGCGACCCCCTCACCTACGGCTGGATGGTCACCGGGGCGCCGGCCGGCGCCACCGCCACCGTCGACGACCCGACCAGCGCCGTCACCACCCTCACCCCCGACGCCGCCGGCACCTGGCACGTCGGGCTGTGGGTGAGCGACGGCACCGACACCTGCTTCGACAACCTGCGCCTGGACGTGACGGGCTCCAACGAGCCGCCGGTGGCCGACGCGGGAGCCGACCGGCGCACCTGCGACCTCGGCGCCGTCGAGCTGGACGGCAGCGGCAGCAGCGATCCCGACGGCGACGCCCTCACCTACGCCTGGTCCTTCGCCTCGACGCCCGCCGGCTCGGCGCTGACCGACGCCGACATCGCCGGAGCCTCCGACGCGACCGCCTCCTTCACCCCCGACGTCGAGGGCACCTACACCCTGGCCCTCACGGTGGACGACGGCACCACCTCGGCCACCGTGAGGGCCAGGGTGTAGGTGCCCTCGACGTCGGGGGTGAAGGAGGCGGTCGCGTCGGAGGCTCCGGCGATGTCGGCGTCGGTCAGCGCCGAGCCGGCGGGCG
>WGAH01000463.1 GCA_015489145.1 Deltaproteobacteria bacterium | reverse complement strand
GGCGCGGTGAAGGGCGAGGTGGCGCGGGTGCGCGAGGCGCTGCGGCCGGTGCAGGAGCGGGCCGCCGGGCAGCCGTGGGCGGAGGAGCGCCCGTGGGCGGTGGACACCCACGTCTGGGCGGAGGGTCCGCTGGTGGTGGTCGACCTCCACGACCTCGGCGTCGGGCCGGCCCTGGAGGCGGTGGACCGCTGCGCCGGGCTGGTGGGCGAGCTCGAGCACGGCGCGGTGGGCTTCGTCACCGGCGTCGGGCGGCACTCCCCGGGCCCGCCGAAGCTGCCCGCGGCGGTGGCGGGTCGCCTCGCGGCCCTGGCGGCGGAACGCGGGCTCGGCTGGCGGGAGCTGCGCCCCGGCCGCTACGTGGTCCTCGCCGACCCGGATCGCGCGCCGCCGGAGCTGGCGGGTCGCCTCGGGCCGCTGTTCTGGCTGCTCATGGCGCTGTTCGCGGCGGCGGCGATCTACGCCTGCCTCGGGGCGCCGCGGTAGGCGCGGGGCGCCGTTCAACGCGCGTGGGCGTCGAGGTCGGAGCCGCGGATCACCTCCGCCGGCGCCGCCAGCTCCACGTCGCGAATCGCCTCGCCGCGATCGCCCATCTCGACGAGGCGCCCGTCCGGCAGCACCAACAGCGCCCAGGCTCCGAGGGCCTCCACCGGGCGGGGGTCGGGGCCCAGCACCATCAGCGCCGTGCTCAGCGCGTCGCAGGTCGCCCCGTCCGGGTGGGCGACGGTGACCGACATCGCTCCCCGCCCGGGCATCCCGGTTCGGGGGTCGAGGATGTGGTGGTAGAGCACGCCGTCCTCGACGAAGCCGTGCTCGTAGTCGCCCGAGGTGACGAGCACGGTGTCGGTGGCCGTCAGCGCGGCGACCAGGGCGCCGTGCTCGGCCCGGGGGTGCTGGACGCCGACCCGCCAGCTCCCGCGCAGGGCGATGTCGCCGGACACGTCGACCATCGCCTCGGGTTCGGGGATGAGGGCCAGGGCGCGGGCGGCCCCGTAGCCCTGGGCGATCCCGCCGAGGGTGACGCTCGCGCCGGGCCGGTCGAGCCAGGCGGTGGCGCCCTCGACGTGCAGTCCGCGCCAGCCGACGAGGGGGAGGCGCTCGGCGAGGCGCGCGGGGTCGGGCAGGCGGTGGCCGTCCCAGTCCCACAGCCCCCACAGGGCGTTGATCGTCACGTCGAAGGCGCCGTCGGTGAGGGCCGAGACCCGCAGCGCGGTGCGGAGGAGCTCGGCGATCTCGGGGGAGACGGGTTGGGGCCCCTGGCCGGCGGCGGCGTTGAGGCGGGCGATCTCGCCCTCGGGCCGCCAGTCGGTGGCCAGGGTCTCCACCCGCTGGACCTCGGCGCGGGCCGCCTCGGCGTGGGCCCGGCAGGCGGCCTCGGCGGCGTCGGCGGGGCAACGGATGGTCACGGCGAGGGGGCCGCCCATCGCCTCGCCGCGGACGACGACCTTGCGGGTCGTGGCGCGGGCCTCGGCCACCCCGGGGGCGTTCTCCTCGCCGTCGGAGCCGGGCCGCACCGGCGGCGCGCCGGCGCCCGGGGGGGGCGCCTCGGAGTTGGCACGGCCCTTGCTTTGCGAGGACGGGCACCCGGCGAGCACCCCGGCGAACAGGCCAGCCAAGGCCGAAAAACGCAAGGCGCGAACGGGGCGGGGGAGGCGGGCTCGGGCCGGAACCATGGTCTTTCGCCCCTGTCGGTGGGCGATCCGCAGGAAACCGAACCGTGGTCAGGAATCGACCGCGCCTCGGGCCGCCAGATGCGGCAAGGTGCTATCCTGTTGCGTCCGGTGAGCGGGTTCCCAGGGGCTTCGAAGAACTGCCTGATCGCGATCATCAGACGGGTTTTCGCCACCGCTGGGCGCCCGGCCGCCGGATAACCCGCACGCCTTTCAGGCAGGAGGTCCTGGTGAGCGAAAGCCACAACCCCCGCGACAACTCCTCCAGCCTCGTCGACATCGCCATCGCCGACCACCGCACGGTGCAGAAGCTGCTGGTCGATCTCCGGGAGGCCGACGAGGTCGGCGCCCTGCGGCGGTGCCTCAGCGACCTCAAGGCCTTCGCCGAGCGGCACTTCGCCATCGAGGAGGCGCCGGAGGGGCTGTACGAGGCCATCGCCCTGGCCGCGCCGCACTTCCAGCGCCGGATCGAGGCCGTCCGGGCGCAGCACGGCGAGCTGCTGGCCGAGATCGAAGCCTTCCTCGACGCGCTGGCCGGCGACGCCCTCCCCGAGGGCGCCCGGGAGCGCGCCGACGCCCTCGTCCGCGCGATCAGCGCCCACGAGAGCGAGGAGAACAACCTCCACGCCGAGGCCCTCTACACCGAGATCGGCGTCGGCGACTGATCGCCGCCGGCGCGGGCCGGCCCGCGGTCCGGTTCCCCTTCTCCCGTTCCTTCTCCTTCCCCGCGTGAATGGAGTCACCCACGATGACCGGCACGGACAACCCCAGCGGCAACGACGGCAAGGTCGCCGTCCAGACCCTTGACCAGCACATCGTCGAGATCGTCAGCGACTCGGGCGAGGGCGCGCAGAAGGCCGGCCAGACCTTCGGCGCCGTCAGCGCCAAGCTCGGCAACGGGGTGTGGACGGTCGAGATCATTCCGGCCGAGATCAAGCCGCCGGCCCGTTCCCGCGCCGGCGCCAGCGGCATCCGCATCCGGCTCGGCTCCCGGCCGATCACGAACATGGGCGACGAGGCCGACCTCGTGGTGGCCTTCAACGAGCAGGTCCTCTACGGGCGCATCAGCAACGGCGCCTTCCGCGAGGGCACCGTGATCCTGCTCGAGAACAAGTGGGCCACGGACCCGGTCGAGGAGATCCGCAAGCAGTACGCCGAGACCCTCGCGATGCTCAAGGACAAGGGCTACGTCGTCCACGAGCTTCCCCTCGACGAGGAGTGCAAGAAGATCACCCCGAACCCGCGCCTCGGCAAGAACATGTTCGTGCTGGGGATGCTCTGCCACATCTACGGGCGCGGCACCGAGCTCGCCGAAAAGGAAATCGCCTACATCTTCCGGCGCAAGGGCGAGAAGGTGATCTCGATGAACCACAAGCTGCTCCACGCGGGCTACGCCTTCGCCCAGGAGCACGTGCCCTACCGCTTCGAGATCCCCGTCTGGGACAAGGACACGCCCAAGGTCGTCATGAACGGCAACCAGGCGACCGCCCTCGGGATGATGGCCGCCGGCATCGAGACCATGGCGATGTACCCCATCACCCCGGCCACCTCGGTCAGCCACCAGCTCGGCGACTCCTTCCCGGCGGTCGGCGGCTTCCTGCACCAGGCCGAAGACGAGATCGCCGCCGTCGGCTTCGCCATCGGCTCGAGCTACGCCGGCAAGACGGCGGCCACCGTCTCCTCGGGCCCGGGCGTCGCGCTCAAGAGCGAGTTCCTCGGCCTCGCCGTGATGGCCGAGGTGCCGCTGGTCGTCGTCAACGTCCAGCGCGGCGGCCCGTCGACGGGCCTGCCGACCAAGGTCGAGCAGGGCGACCTGTTCCAGGCGATCTACGGCCAGCCGGGCGACGCGCCGCGCATCGTGCTCGCGCCCTCCACCATCGAGGAGTGCTTCTACGACATGATCCTGGCGCGGAACCTCGCCGAGCGTTTCCGCACCCTGGTCATGGTGCTCAGCGACGCCAACCTCGCCACGGGCGTCACGAGCTTCACCCGGCCCAAGCCCAAGGCCGAGTGGTTCCCGCCGCCCCTCGACCAGTCCGACTGGGACCCGAAGATCCGCCCCTACGAGTGGGACCCGGTCACCGGGCTCTCGCCCCGGCCCATCCCCGGCCAGAAGAACGGCGGCTACCGGCTCACCGGCCTCGCCCACGACGAGAACAGCCACGTCGCCTACGACCCCGAGCCCAACGAGCACGCCCTGGCGATGCGGAGCCGCAAGCTCGCGGCCTTCCGGCGCACCCTCAAGCCGCCCAAGGTCTACGGCGACGAGTCGGGCGACCTCCTGCTCGTCGGCTGGGGCTCCACCCGCGGCTCCATCGAGGAGGCGGTCGACCGGGCCCGCGCGAAGGGCCTGAAGGTCAGCAGCCTGCACCTGCGCTTCCTCTCGCCGCTGGAGCCGGGGCTCAAGGAGATCTTCAGCCGCTACAAGAAGGTGATGACGATCGAGCTGAACTACAGCGACAAGCCCGACATGCCGCTCATCAAGGACGACCCGGGCTCGCGCCGCTACGCCCAGCTCGCCACGGTCCTGCGGGCCCACACGCTCCTCGACGTCGACTGCTGGACCCAGAGCCAGGGTCGCCCGGTGGCCCCGGGCCGCATCGTGCAGGTCATCGAGGAGACCCTCGGCGTCCGGCAGACCGCCCCTGTCTCTTATACACATCT
>WGAH01000462.1 GCA_015489145.1 Deltaproteobacteria bacterium | reverse complement strand
GGGCGACCATGGCCGCCGCCATCATCGCCCCGGCCCGCTCCGCCCGCAAGGCGCGGGCGGCGTCGACGATTCGGGCAGGTTGCCCGGGGTAGCCCCTCCGGCTATCCTGTGGAGGGCCTGGGAACGTCCGATGAGGTGACAGGCGTTCCGGGAGCTGCTCATGCGAAGGTACAACCTCTGGGTCCTCATCGAGCAGGATGCCGACACCCGGGCCTGGGTGGCGCACTGCGTCGACCTCGACGTGGTCGCCTGGGGCGACGACCCGGGGCAGGCGCGGGACCACGTCGAGGAAGCCGTCGGCATGGTGCTGCTCGACGACCTCAACAGCGGGCTCGACCCCCTCGGCCGGGGCCCGGCTCCCGCCGACGTGCGCGAGCGGCTCGAAGGGGTGCGCCGAACCGGGCGCGCCGTCGACATCCACGAGCGCGATGTCGCAACGCGAGAGGGGGTCTCCCGCTTCGCCGTCATCCTCTCCTTTCGCGTCGAGCGCACGGAAGACGGCTTCGTCCTCGTTCGCGACGGCGACCCGCCGGAGCCGACCTACGCGGCGGACGAAGCCGCCTGAACATGCCCGCCCGGCTCAGGGACGTGATCCGCGTGGCCGAGTCGCTCGGCTGTGAGGTGCGGCGCCCGCAGTCCGGCTCCCACTGGAGGTTCCTGCGTCCGGGCTGCCGGACCTACCCGATCTCGGCGCACAACGGGCTCCGGTCCGAGGTGCCGGACGCCTACATCCTCGCGCTCTGCCGGAACTTCGGGTTCGACCCCGAGATGTTCCGCAAGCTGCTCCAGGGGTGAGCCGCGCGCGGGGAGCGCCCCGACCCGCCCGCGAGGCGCGGGCGGCGCTAGCCGAACAGGCCGCCGAGGGCGCCGGCGATGCCGCCCTTGTCGCCGCCGGAGAGCAGGGGCGCGACCTGGAGCACCTTGTCGAGGAGGCCGGGGTCGAGGCGCTTCTTGAGGAAGTCGAGGACGACGGGGGCCACGAGGGCGGCCTTGGCGCCGTCGATGCCGAGCTTGTCGAGGATGCCGGCCACCGCCGCCACGTCCTTCAGGCCGTCGCCGCCGAGGGCGCCGGCCGCGGCGCCGAGGAGCCCGCCGGCCCCGCCGAGCATGCCCGCGGCGCCGCCGAGGAGCCCGCCGGACTCCGCCGGCTCGGAATCGCCGCCGCCGAGGAGCGCCGCGGCCTTGTCCTTCCAGCCGGCCAGCTCGGGCACGGCGGCCTCGAGGCCGCTGGCGGTGTCGTCGTCGAAGCGGTCCTTCACGGCGTCGCTCACGCCGCCGAGCACGCTTCCGGCGACGGCTTCCGCCTGTTCCGGGTTCACGCCGAGGGTTCCGGCGAGGGTGCTGATCAGGTCCATGGGGGCCTCCGGGATGGATCGGGGGCGGCCGCGCCGGCCGACCGCCGCCCTTCTACCCCGTTTTCGCGGCCCGTCGGCCTGTCGCCGCGCTTACCCCCTCAGGCGTCCTCGGCGGCGATCAGCTCGGCCGCGGCGCGCACGGCCACCTCGACGGCGCGGGCCTCGGTGGCGGCGGCGAGGTCGTCGGGGGCCCAGCCGTGGTCCTCGTCGCCGATGATCGCGAGCACGGTGCCGGCCTTCACCGCCCGGGCGCCGGGGTTGGGCCGGCCGACCGGGTGGACGTCGGCCCCGTGGGCCATGGCGAGCATGAACAGGTGGCTGGACTCCATCTCGCTGGCGAGCACCCCCAGCTCGGCGAGCACGCGCATGTAGTCGCGGTTGGCGCCGGCCAGTGGCCCGGCGGGGAACTCGCGGCCGTACAGGGTGTCCTTGGTGTGCACCAGGCCGGTGAAGGCGCGCAGGCCCAGGGCGACGGCGGCGCGCTCCAGGGCCCGCACCCAGTCCGGGTGGGCCACCGCCGGGACGTCCCGGGGGGCGAAGGCGTCGCTGCTTCCCTCGTCCCGGACGGCCGCCCGGGCGATCACCACGTCGCCGACGGCCACCTCGGGCTGCATGCTCCCCGCCGAGCCGACGCGCAGCAGCCGGCGGACGCCGAGGTTGATCAGCTCGGTCACGACGATGCCGACGCTGGGCGAGCCCATGCCGGTGGGCACGGCGCCGGCGTCGACGACGACCGGCCGACCGTCGACCTCGACCCGCAGGCGGCCCGTCCAGACGGTGAGGCCCCGGGGGTTGTCGTGGCGGGCGGCGTCCTCGAAGCGCGCGGCGATGGCGCGGGCCCGGCCGACGGAGCCCGGCACGAAGAAGACGCGTCCGCGCCCGCCGTTGCCGGCGACGGCGTCGGCGTCGATGCCCAGGTGGTGCGCGAGGGTCACGGGTTCACCTCCTCCGTCGGGTCGGCCCCTTCGGGGACCGGGTGGCCGGCCGCCCTCGCCACCGCCCGCAGCCGCCGGCCGACGACCCGGGCGAGGGAGTCGGGGGCGCGGATCGCCGGGTCGGCCCAGAAGCGCGCCCGCCGGTCGGCCAGCTCGGCGAGGAGCGCCGGGTCGAGGCCGGTCCAGCGACCCGCCGCCACCGCCGGCTCGCGGGCGCGGCCCGGGTCGTCGCCGAGGCGCTCGGTCACGGCGTCGGCCAGGGTCCAGCCCTCCCGGGCCAGCTCGCCGACCTGCCGCCAGTAGTCGAGCACGTCCTCGGCGTAGGTGGGGATGTCGAAGGCCCGCGACCCCGCGTCGTAGATCGCGCAGCGCTCGAGCATCGCCCCGGGGTCTCCCCATTGCTCGAGGGCGAGCTCCGGGGCGACCAGGGCGTCGAGGCGCACGAGATCGGTGCCGGGAATGCCGATGCGGAGCGGGGTGCGGCTGTCGACCAGCCGGAACTTGCCCTCGAGGTAGACGAGCACGGTGCGCTCGTAGCCGGGCCACAGCTCCCGCATGCGGGCGTCGAGGCGGGTGAGGACCTTTTCGGCCTTGTGGCAGCCGATGGTGAAGAAGACGAGGCCGCGCAGGTTGGAGCCCTGGGCGTGGACGTGGTCGATCACCACGTTCAGGCCGTTCTCCATCGTCACCCCCGTCGCCACGACGTCGCCCATGACGAGCAGGGCGTCGCGGGGGATCTCCAGCTTGCGGTACATGTCCTCGCGCACCCGCCAGCGGCCGTCCTCGCGAAAGCGCTGGCTGCTCATGAAGGCGGAGGAGTGGCGGTTGAAGCGGTAGGCGGTCCACAGGGCCCGGCGGATCTCGAAGTTGAGGCCGCCGCGCAGGAAGTGGACCACCGTGACCCGCTCCTCGTCGCCGGACTCGATGAAGCCGCGAAAGGGCGCGGTGGCGAGCGCGTCGCTGACCGCCGAGTGGAGGGCGTCGTTGAAGGCGACGCCGAGGATGTCGGGCCGGCTGGTGACCGCGCGGCCGCCGGCGGTGCTGACGACGTAGCGTTCCACCGGCCCCGCGTGGTCGCCGCGGACGGCGTACCAGCTCGCGGCCGGGGTGGCGTGGAGGCGTTCGAGGGTCTGCATGGCCCCCTGCTACTCGACCGGGAGCGATCGGCCAAGGGCGACGCCCCACTGCGATCGGCCGCGGCGCGCGGGGAGCGGGCCTCGGGGCGGAAGCCCTGGGGCGCGTGGCGGACGCGGCAGGATGCGGCGTCTACAGGCATGGCCGGGCCGGATCCATCGCCGGTAGCGCGGCCGCGACCCGGAGTCGCGGCGAGGCCAGGGGAGAAAGCGGAACGGCGCGCCCGGCTGGGTGGCACGGGCCTTGCTTCTCCCGGCGACGAGCGGCCCCGTCGGGCCGGTGGAGGTGCTCGTGACTTCGGTTTCTCCCGCGATCCCGCCGTCTCCCGCCCTCGGCTGGGGCGCGGCGATCCTCGACGTTCTCGGCCGGCCCGCCGAGCTGGTGCGCGGCGGGCGGGTGGAGCCCCGGCGCATGGCGGCGGCGAGCCTGCTCGGGGCCGCCGGCGCCGCCGCCTTCTTCGCCGCGGGCGCGGTGGGCGGTTCCGGCAGCGCCTCGCCCGGCCTGCTCCTCGCCCCGGCCCTCGGCGTGCTCCTCGCCTCGCCGCCCCTGGTGCTCGCGGCGGGCCTGCTCGGCTCCTCGGCGCGGGTGGCCGATCTCGTGGGCCTGGCGGCGGCCGGGCCGGTCACCGCCGGCCTCGCCCTCGGGGCGGCGACGCCGATCCTCGCCCTCTACGCGCTGTCCGCTCCCGGGGTGACGGCCGCCGCCCTCGCCTTCGAGCTGCTCCGCGCCGGCCTCGTCCTCGCGGGCATGCTCGCCGGCCTGCTCGGCGCCGAGCGCGCGGCGGAAGGGCTCGGCGATGCCGCCCCGTCCCGCTGGCTCGTGCGCCTCCACGAGCTGTTCGTCTTCTGGACCGTCGCGGCCCTCGCCGCCCACCTCGGCTCCGCCTGAGAGGAGGACCCCATGCCGGAATCGATC
>WGAH01000461.1 GCA_015489145.1 Deltaproteobacteria bacterium | reverse complement strand
CCACCGCCCAGCCCGCGGCCGTGCTCGCGCCGGGAATGCCGCTGGCCCTGGGCCTCGGCGTGTTCCTCGGGGGGCTCGGCCTCGGCCTCGCCCTTCGCCGCGCCCCCGCCGCCCCCTCGGGCCCCGAGCTGGTCGACCGGGTGCCCGTCCCCGTGCTGGTCGTGGACCGCGACCTCGTCGTCCGCCACGCCAACCCGGCGCTGCGCGGCCTGCGCCCCGAGGCGGAGCGGGCGGCAGGGCGCCGCCTGGGGGAGCTGCTGCCCGTGACCGGGCTGGAACCGCTGGTGGAGGAGGTCTTCCTGCGCGGGCGGCCGGTGCGGGGCCTGCGCCTCGCCCTGGACGAGGAGGCCGGCGGACACGGGGTGCGGGTGTCCGTGCAGCCCGGCGCCGACGCGGCCTCGGCGGTGGTGACCGTCGAGGACCTGCGCCACACCGACCACCTGCTGGCGCGACTCGACCGCCTCCAGCGTCGCGCCGCCGCCTCGGAGGGAGCACCGTGCGCGTCCTGGTAGTCGACGACGATCCGCTGCAGCTCCGGGCGACCGCCCGGGCGCTGGCCCGCCTCGACGCGTGGTCGGTCACCGCCGTGAACGAGGCGCCCACCGCCCTCGAGGCCCTGCGCGGGGACGCCTGGGACGCGCTGGTGACCGACCTCGACATGCCCGGCTACACCGGCGAGGACCTGCTGCGGGCCGCCCGGCGGGACCACCCGGAGACGGCCCGCATCCTCATCACCGGCACCCAGGACGGCGACGCCGTGCGGCGCATCGCGCCCCTGGCCCACCGCGTCCTGCCCAAGCCCTGCCGGGCGCGGGACATCCGCCGGGCCATCGAGCGGGTCACCGACCTGCACGCCCGCCTCGCCGACCCCGACGTGCGCCGCCTGCTGTCCGGGGTCGGCGCGCTCCCCGTCCACCCGCGCGTCTACCTCGACCTCGTGCGGTGCATCGAGGACCCCTCCTGCGACGCCGACGAGGTGGCGCGCATCGTGCGGCGCGACCCGGGCCTGGCGCTCAAGACCCTCCAGATCGTGAACTCCGGGTTCTTCTCCTTCCGCCGCGCCATCACCAGCCTGCCCCACGCCATCGCCCTGCTGGGCATCGAGACGGTGCGCGGCATCGTGCTGGCCGCCGAGCTGCGCGACGCCTTCACCCGCAGCCTTCCCGACGCGCGCATCATGAACGACGTGCAGACCCACGCCCTGCGCGTCGCGACCCTGGCCGAGAAGCTGCTGGAACGCCGCGAGGACCGGCAACACCTGTTCGCCACCGCCGTCGTCCACGACGTCGGCGCGCTCGTGCTGTGGTCGCAGGTGCCCGAACGCCAGGAGGCGGTGGCGGCGCGGGCCCAGGCCGAGCGCCGGCCGATCCACCGGGTGGAACGCGAGGTCTACGGGGCCTGCCACGCCGACATCGGCGGCTTTCTCATGGGCCTGTGGGGACTGCCGGACCTGATGGTGCAGGCGGTGGCCCGCCACCACCGGCCGGCGGTGGACGAGGACTTCGACGGCGACCTCGGGCTGCGGGAAGCCGTCGCCCTCGCCGACCTGCTGATCCGCGAGCAGACCCGCCCCGAAGAGGGCGATCCCTTCGCCGAGATCCCCGGCGACTGGCGCGCGAAGGTCGGGCTCGACGCGCGCCTCGGCCCCTGGCGAGCCCTGGCCCGGGACACGGTGCGACGGTGCCGGGACGTCCAGGTCCCCAGCGCGCCGGCCGCGTAGGAGATGGAGACGTAGACGCGGCATCCTGCCGCGTCATGGAAGCGTCGGGACGCCGCTTGTCCGCGACCGTCGACCGACCGCCGGCGCCCCCCACCGCGGCGGGCCCGGTTCCCCGCCCGCCAGCCGGGTCTGGCGCCGGTGGGGCCGGCCGGCTTATACTGCACAGCCGTTCACCCGCCCGGAGGCCGCCCCGTGTCCCCCGACTCGCCGCCCGCCGTGGTCCTCGGCGTCGATCCCGGCAGCAACGCCACCGGCTGGGCCGCCGTCCGGCGCGAGCGCGGGCGCTTCGTCCTCGTCGGCGCCGGGGTGATCCGAACCCGACGCCAGGACGGGGTCCCGGCGCGGCTCCTCGCCATTCACGACGGCCTGGCCGAGGTGATCGCCGGGGTCCAGCCCCGCGAGGCCGCCGTCGAGGCGATCTTCCGCCACCGCTCCAGCGAGAGCGCCCTGCGCCTCGGACAGGCCCGGGGGGTGGCGCTGCTCGCGCTGGCCCGGGCCGGGCTGCCGGTGGCGGAATACAACGCCATGACCGTCAAGAAGACCGTCGGCGGCCACGGCCGCGCCGGCAAGCCCGAGATGGTGCGCGTCGTCGCCCGCCTGCTCGGGCTGGCCGAGCCGCTTCCGGCCGACGCCGCCGACGCCGCCGCCATCGCCATGACCCACATGCTCCACCAGCGCGTCCTCGACCGCCTCGTCGTGGACGTGGGCGGGGTCGGCTACCTCGTGCGCGTCACCGCCCGCCTCGGCGGCTCGCTGTCCGGCGGCGAGGCGGTCACCCTGCACGTCTCCACCCTCGTCCGCGAGGACGCGATCACCCTCTACGGCTTCGCCACCGCCGAGGAGCGCGACGCCTTCGACCTGCTGCGCGAGGTCTCCGGCATCGGCCCGCGCCACGCGCTGTCGCTGCTCGGCGTGCTGCCCCCGGCCGAGCTCGCCGCCGCCATCGCGCGGGGCGACGAGCGCGCCCTCACCCGCGCCCCCGGCGTGGGCCGCCGCACCGCCGGCCGCATCCTCCTCGAGCTGAAGGACAAGCTCCCGGCCACCTTCCAGCCCGCCGCCCCGGCCGGGCGGGGCGCGGCCGGGGCGGCGGGCTGGAAGGTGGCCGGGCGCTTGTCCTTCAGCTCGAGGAGGATGCGGCCGGCGGT
>WGAH01000460.1 GCA_015489145.1 Deltaproteobacteria bacterium | reverse complement strand
GTCAACCCCTTCCCGCTCACCTGGCGCGACGAGCCCCGCGTCGTGCCCCACTTCGCCCTGGGGGCCCTGTGAGCCGGCGCGGGCGCGCGGTGGTGGTGCTGCTGGCGGCCCTGGTCGTCGCCGGCCGGGCGGTGCTGCCCCCGGGCCGGCGCTTCGCCGGCACCGACTGGCTCGACGCCTACGGCACCGAGTGGTTCTTCTGGTGGACCGGCGAGGCCCTGCTCCACGGCCGCTCCCTCGGCCACACCGACCTGCTGTTCTACCCGTGGGGCAAGGACGTCTACCTCCACACGGGCACCAACCTCCTCGACGCGGTCCTCGCCCTGCCCCTGCGCCTCGCCCTCGGGCCGGTGGCGGGCATGGACCTGTGGGTGCTGCTGCTGCTCCTCGGCAACGCCTGGGCCGGCGCCCGGGTGGCGCGGGCCCTCGGCGCCGGGCCCGACGCGCGCCTCGCCGCCGCCCTCGTCGCCCTGTGCTGGCCCTTCGCCCTCGGCGAGATCCAGCGCGGCCGGCCCACCCAGGCGATGCTCGTCTTCCTCGGGCTCTGGGTCGCCTCGCTGATCGAGCGGCCGACGCCGCGCCGGGGCGTTCTCGGCGGCCTCTGGCTCGGCCTCGCCGGCCTCGGCTACTGGTTCTACGGGCTGCTCGGCGCCGTCCTCGGGGCGCTCGCCCTGGCGATGCGCCTGGTCGCCGGGCCCGAGCGCGGGCGCGAGCTGCTGCGGACGGGCCTGGCGGCGGCGGTGTCGCTGGCGGTGGCGGCGCCCCTGGCCTGGCCGCTGGTGGAGCGGGCCGCCGCCGACGGCATTCCCGGGCTCCTCGCCGTCGGCCCGACCGCCGGGCCCCTGGGCCACCTGCGCCTCCTCACCGAGCAGGGCGATCCGCAGGGCCTCAGCGTGCTCGCCCTCGACGGCCGGGTGGGGGCGCTGCTCGACGTGGACGGGCTGCGCTTCGACCCGGGACCGCGGGTCTTCGGCCCGGTGGCGGCGGCGCTGGCGCTCCTCGGCCTGGCGGCGTCCCGCCGCGCCCGGCCCGTCCTCCTCGGCGCCCTGGCGGCGGGGCTCTTCTTCGCCTTCGGTCCCGCCCTGGTGATCGGCGACCGCTTCGTCCACGACGCCGCCTTCACCGCGCTCTACGAGCGGGTCCCCCTCCTGCGCCGCTGGTGGTGGCCCTCCCGGGCGCTGGGGCTGCTCGCCTGGCCGGCGGCGGCCGGGGCGGCGGTGGCGGTGGAGCGCCTGGCCGGCCGGTGGAAGCGCCGGTGGGCGCGTCCGGCGGCGGCGGCGGCGGTGGCCCTGGCGGCGGCCGGGGGCGCGGCGGCGGCGGGGCTGCTGCCGCTGGCCTCCTGGGACGCCGCCGTCGCCCCGGGCATCGCCTGCCTCGCCCGGGCGCCGGAGGGCGCCGTCGTCGAGCTGCCCTACGCCCTCGGCCAGCGCCCGCTGTACCACCAGACCGTCCACCACAAGCCGATGCTCAACGGGATGCTGGTGACCAAGGAGGCCTTCCAGCCCGAGGGCTTCCTGCGCCTGCGCCGGGACAACAGCTTCGTGGCGGCGCTGCTCGCCCTCGGCGACCGGCAGCCCCTCCCCGGCCCCGTGCGCCCCGAGGACCGCGCGGCCTTCGAGGCCCTGGGCTACCGCTGGGTGGTCGTGCGGCGCGAGGGCTTCCTGCGCCCCCGTCGCCGCGGCGGGCGGTTGGTCATGGTCGACGACTGGGCCCGGGGCCGCCGCGCCTTCCGGGAGCTCCTCGGCGAGCCGGCCTGGGAGGACGAGGCGGTGGCGATCTACGACCTCCGGGGCGAGGGCCTCGCCTGCCCCTGAGGCCGCCCCGCCCGGTCGCGGCGATCAGTAGTCCCAGTCGCCGGCCGGGCCGCCGGTGGCGCCCATGTCGTTGGTCGTGCCGTCCGCGTCGTCGTAGGCGCTCGACGGATCGCCGGCGTCGACGCAGGGGCTGCTGGCCTGGAGGCTCCAGTCGTCGTTGTAGTAGTTGCCGTCGTCGGTCACGCGGGTCCACAGCGGGTCGGCGCTGATCGCGCCGGTGCCGGCGGTGGCGGTGCCGGCGAGGGTGCCGCCGGACCCGGCGTTGTAGGCGTCGTTGTAGGAGCTGCTCCAGGAGCCGGCGCCGTAGACGAGGTCGTTGGAGGCGTCGCCGTACAGGATGCTGTTGAGCAGCTCGACGCTGGTGCCGGAGGCGAAGTAGATCGCGTCGCCGCGGGTGCTGCCCGAGGCCGAGGTGTCGTAGGCCATCGAGACGTTGACCAGCGAGGCGCTCGCGGCGTCGTCGAGGAAGAGGCCGCCGCCGTCGGTGCTCGCGTCGTTGAAGGCGACGACGATGTTCGTCGCCGCCAGGCTCGCGCCCGAGAGGTTGACGGCCGCGCCGTCCGAGGCGGTGTTCTCGGCCCACACGGACTGGGTGGCGGTCACGACCGCGCTGTCCTCGGCGTAGATGCCGCCGCCCTGGTCGGCGTAGTTCTCGTAGATGTCCACGCCCTCGAGGACCGGGTTGCCGCCGCGCACGCAGATGCCGCCGCCGTAGGAGTACAGCCAGTTCTGCGTCCAGGAGCCCACCGCGGTCTGCTCGAACTCGGGAAGCACGTTGTCGACGACGACCACGTCGCTGAAGGTCGGGTCGTCGCCCTCGACGTAGATGCCGCCGCCGCAGTAGGTGTAGACGTTGACGGTGCAGGTGGTGCTGCCGGCGTGGCTCGCCGAGGAGTCGGCGCAGGTGGTCGTCGTGCTGCTCGACGTGGTGTAGCCGCCGCCGCCGGTGATCGTGAAGCCGCGCAGGGTGGGCGTGGCGCCGGAGTCGCTCGCCACGATCACCGCCGGCTCGCAGCCGGTGGGGGCGGTGGCGTCGCAGACGGTGCCGTCGCCCTTGATGTAGGTGTAGTCGGCGCCCTCGACGCCCCACACGTCGATGCCGGTGCCGCCGAGGTCGACCTGCTCGGAGTAGGTGCCGGCGTAGACGATCACGCACTCGGCGGCGCGGTCCACGCCGTCCTGGATGCTGTCGAGGGGATCGGAGAGGGTGCCGGCGCCGGCCGAGGAGCCGCTGGCCTTGTCGACGACGACCGGCTCGGAGGCGTCGGCGTCGTCGCAGTCGTAGGGGTTGTCGACGTAGCCGGAGGGCGCGTCGCAGGCGACGATGGTGCTGTCGGCGTCGCCGAGGCCGTCGGTGTCGGCGTCGGCGTAGAAGGTGTCGCCGTCCACCACCTCGCCGTCCTCGTCGATGGAGCCGTCGCAGTCGTTGTCAACCCCGTCGCAGTACTCGTCGGCGCCGGGCCAGGCGGTGTCGTCGGTGTCGTCGCAGTCGGTGTCGTCGCTGACGTAGCCGGTGGGCTGGTAGCACTGGTGGACCGAGCTGGAGGCGTCGCCGTAGCCGTCGCCGTCCACGTCGGCGTACCAGTCCGAGGCGTCCACGGCGTCGTCCTCGTCGACGGTGCCGTCGCAGTCGTCGTCGGCGCCGTTGCAGTACTCGTCGGCCCCCGGGTAGGTCGTCGCCGTCGTGTCGTCGCAGTCGGTGTCGTCGGCGACGAAGCCGGTGGGCTGGTAGCACTGGTGCCTGGAGATGCTGGCGTCGCCGTAGCCGTCGGCGTCGCGGTCGGCGTACCAGTCCGTCGCGTCGGCGGCGTCGTCCTCGTCGGTGGTGCCGTCGCAGTCGTTGTCGACCTCGTCGCAGTACTCGGTGGCCCCCGGGTTGGTGGTCGGCTCCGTGTCGTCGCAGTCGCCGGCGACCTCGGCGTAGCCGGTGGGCAGGGCGCAGGCGTCCTCGGTGCTCGACGGGTCGCCGTAGCCGTCGCCGTCCACGTCGGCGTAGTAGGTGGTGGTCACGCCCTCGTCGACGTCCCCGTCGCAGTCGTTGTCGAGCTCGTCGCAGACCTCGAGGTTGCCGGGGAAGGACTGGGCGGTGGTGTCGTCGCAGTCGGTGTTGTCGGTGACGTAGCCGGTGGGCTGGCTGCACGACTCGACGCTGTTGTCGGGGTCGCCGTAGCCGTCGAGGTCGGTGTCGGCGTAGTAGGTGGTGGTGACGTCCTCGTCGATCTCGCCGTCGCAGTCGTTGTCGATGCCGTCGCAGGTCTCGTTGTTGCCCGGGTAGGACTCGATGTTGGTGTCGTCGCAATCGTTGGCGTTGGGCACGTAGCCGGTGGGCTTCTCGCAGGCCTCCTCGGAGGTCGCCGCGTCGCCGAAGCCGTCCCCGTCGGCGTCCCGGTAGTAGGTGGTGGTGACGTCCTCGTCGATGGATCCGTCGCAATCGTTGTCGATGCCGTCGCAGACCTCGGTGGCGCCGGGGTTCACGGTGCCGTCGTTGTCGTCGCAGTCCTCGGTGGAGGCGTAGCCGTCGCCGTCGGCGTCGGTGGGGCCGTTGCTGATGCCCGCCGTGTCGGTGGTCTGGTCGGTGGTCGTGCCCTTGTTGTCGTCGCAGGCGGCGAGGCTGAGGGCGAGGAGGGGCAGCAACAGGGTGCGCATGGCGGCTCCGTGCGGTCGGGTTCGAGCGGGTGGGGTGGCGAGATGGTCCGGGGCGCCGGTGATCGGCACCAGGATAGCCCCGGAGCAACGGGGTCGCTACGGTGGAGGCGCGGCGAATTGCGCGTGCCGGTCGGGGGGCGCGAGGAGGGCGTGACGCAGCCCGCCCGTGCTCACCCGGAGCGCCGGCGCCCCGAGGGCCCGGCGCACCTCGTCGAGGATCACGGTCCCGGCGAGCACCAGGTCGGCCCGCTCGGGGGAGGCGCGGGCGGCCCGGCGCCGCTCGTCCCGGGTCATGCCGGCGAGGCGTTCGGCCCAGGCGTCGAGGGTGGGGCCGTCGAGCAGGAGGCCGTGGACGCGCTCCGCCGACCAGCGGTCGAGTCCCAGGTGCATGGCGGCCAGGGTGGTGATGGTGCCGCCGACGCCGACGGCGACCGCCGGCGGGTCGAAGCCGGACAGGTCGCCGAGGCGCCGGCGGACGGCCTCCCGCAGGCGCGCGAGGACGGCGGGCCCGGCGGCGCCCTCGTCCGGGGGCGCCACCGATTCCGTGAGCGTGACGGCGCCGAGGGGTACCGACACGGCGCGTTCCGGGGGGGCTCCGGCGCGGCCCGCGGCGACCTCCACGCTGCCGCCGCCGAGGTCGACGACGGCCGCCTCGACGCCGTCCTCGACGTCGCCGAGGGCGCCGTGCCAGGTGAGGCGGGCCTCCTCCTCGCCCGAGAGCACGCGAACGGGGACGCCGGCGGCGGCCTCGAAGCGCCGCGCCGCCTCGGCCCAGTTGGCGGCGCGCCGGGCGATGGCGGTGGCGACGACGGCGAGGTGGTCCGGGGGAACCCCGGCCCCTCGCGCCGCCTCGCGGTACGCGCGGATCGCGGCCTCGCCGGCGGCGATGCGGTCGGGGGCGATGCGGCCCGTGGCCGCCAGCCCGCGCCCGAGACCGACCACCCGGCTGAGGTCGAGGACCGCCCGGCCGGGCTCGCCGACGGCGAGCAGGATCGAGTTCGTGCCGATGTCGATGGCCGCGCGCACGCCGGACTCCCCGGGGGCTACCAGTGCAGCGAGGGCGACCAGGCCGGGTTGGTGTAGCCGCCGGCCCCGCGGGTGAGCTGCACCTGCCGCACGCCGTCGGCGGTGGCCATCCAGATGTGGGAGGCGCCGGTGCGGGTGGAGGAGAAGGCGATGTAGGCCCCGTCGGGGCTCCAGGAGGGGTCCTCGTTGTCGCCGGCGTCCTGGGTGATGCGGGTGAGGCCCGTGCCGTCGGCGCGGACGGTGAACACGTCGAAGTTGACGTCTCGACCGACGAAGGCGAGGGTGGTCCCGTCCGGGGACCAGGCGGGATCGGTGTTGTAGTTGCCCTGGAAGCTGACCCGGTGGACGCCGGTGCCGTCGGCGTTCATCACGTAGATCTGCGCCCCCCCCGAACGCTCGCTCACGAAGGCGATGCGCGATCCGTCGGGCGAGAACACGGGCGAGACGTCGATGCCCACCGAGCGGGTGAGCCGGGCCACCACCGCGCCGGTGCGGGCGTCGAGGGTGAAGATGTCGGGGTCGCCGCCCGGCGAGAGGGTGAGGGCGATGAGGCGGCCGTCGGGGGAGAAGCTCGGGCCGCTGTTGATGCCGGCCCGGGCGCTCAGCCGGGTGATGCGGCCGGCGCGCAGGTCGGCGATGTAGGTGTCGGGGTTGCCCGACAGGTAGCTGGTGAAGGCGATGCGGCTGCCGGTGGGGTCCCAGGCGGGCTGGATGTTGATCGAGCCGTTGCGGGTGATCTGGGCGAGGCCCTGGCCGTCGAAGTCGCAGACGTAGATCTCCTTGTTGCCGGTGAAGTCGGCGGCGAAGGCGAAGCGGGTGTCGAAGGGCGCGGTGCGGCCGGTCACCCGGAGGATGATCTCGTTGGCGACCTTGTGGGCGAGGATGCGGAGGGCCTTGGGGTCGGCCGAAAACGCCCGGGCGCCGAGCTTGCGGCGGCCGGCCACGTCGTAGACCCACACCTCGGCCCGCAGGGCGTCGCCCTGGCGGCGCAGGCCGGTCTTGGCGAGGACGGTGGCGCCGGGCACGTCCCAGTCCTCGAAGCGGAACTGGCCCGGCCGCAGGCCGGTGCCGGCGGGCTCGATGTAGGCGGCGGGCGGGATGACCTGGAACCAGCCGCTGAGGTCGAGGTCGCGGCGCACGATGGCGGCGAAGTCCCGGGCCTCGGCGGCGCCGCCCACCGGCTCGGGCACGGCCACCGCCAGCGGGTTGCGCCCCGGCGAGACCGGCACGACGATGGTCGGCACGGGCTCCTGGGCGCGGGCGGGGCGGCGCCCGGCGAGGAGGAGGGCGGTCCCGAGGAGGGCGAGGAGGAGG
>WGAH01000459.1 GCA_015489145.1 Deltaproteobacteria bacterium | reverse complement strand
TCTTGGGGCCGCGCGGGCCGGGCCCCGTCGGCTCGGGGCCCCGCGGGCGGGCCGGCAGGGTGCCGCCCGGCTCGGCGCCTCGTGGCCCCGGCCCCCCCGGGGCGGCGCCCAGCGGTGGCTTCTTCGCGTCCAGGGGCTTCACGTCGAGCTTCTTCGCCCCGGACTTCTTCGCCGCCGGCTGCTTCGCTGCCGGCTGCTTCGCCGAGGACGCGGACGACCCGCTCCCCTTCCTGCGCCACGGGGGCGTGATGCCGAGCTTGCGGTCGCGGGCGTCCTCGGCCTTGCGCCGGGTCCACGACCGGCTCGGGTCGAGCTTCATCGCCGTGGCGTAGGCCGCGTAGGCCGCCTCCCAGTCGCCCTTCGCCATCGCCGCGTCGCCCTCGCCGTCGAACCAGCGGGCCAGGGGGCGGCTCAGGGCGAGCATGTCGGGCTCGCGGTGGTCGTAGGCCCGCGCCGTCACCAGGGCGTCCACCTGTTCCTCGCGGGTCTTCGCCTCCCGGGCGCGGGCGGCGTAGCAGCGGGCCACGGCGCGCCGCACCGAGAGCCCCTTGCGCTCGGCCCACTCCTCGCGGCGCATGACGTGGCGGGTGGCGTCCTTCCAGCGGGGCCAGGCGGCGTCGCAGTCGCCGTCGGCGGCGAGCTTCAGCGCCGCCCGCAGGTCGGCCTTGGCCGCCTCGTAGGCCTCGGGCACCGAGACGATCCGCACGGTGAGGCCCGTCAGGTACTCGCCGGGCAGGTAGACGACGGGGCGGTCCGGGGCCGCGGCGGGGGCGGCCCCGCCGGCGGGCGCCCCCGCGGCTTCCTCGGCGGAACCGGGCTCCCCGGCGGTTCGCCCGTCCGAGGCCCCGGCCGCGCCGGCTTCCTCCTCGCGTCCGTCGTCCGGGCCGCCGGCGGGCTTCCGCCCCTGCCGGCGGGGCTCGTCCCGGTCTTCATCCTGGTCATCAAACGAGGTCGGGTCGGGCACGCGCCGGGCCGGCAGGGTGGCGGCCTCGGCGGCGAGGGCGTCGACCCGGGGCAGCGGCGCGTCCGGGTCCTCCGGCGGCAGCACCTCGCCGGTCTCGTCGTCGATGAGCACGAGGCCCACCCGGTACTCGCCCTCGGGCAGGTCTTCCCGGAGGTCGACCCGGTAGCGCCCGGCCACCCGCTCCCGCGCCCGCCACTCGTCGGGTTCGTACCAGCCGTAGCCGGGAGGCAGCGCCGCCACCTGCCGGTGGCCGGCCCCGTCGTCGAGGAACACGAGGATCTGGAAGCCGTGCTCGCGCAGGCTCGCCCCCCACTCGGTGTCGAGGAAGAGCTGCCCGCCCGGCGCGACCTCGGGGGAGGGGATGCGGAAGCGCGAGAGCTTGATGTCGCCGGCGAAGCGCACCTCGCCCGGCGGGTTCGAGCGCGGCACCCGGCGGACGAAGATGTCCTTGCGGATGTGGTTGCCGACGTGGAGCTTGCGCCCGCCGATCGGGTAGCCGGGGATCTCGATGTAGTCGCGCTTCCACTCGGGGTGGGTCGGGATCTTCGAGGTGCGCGCCCAGTTGCCGTGGACGTGGGCGAACTCGGGGCGTCGCTCCTCGAAGACGTACTCCTTCATGAACTTCTTGTCGTAGTCGCGGTGCCGGGCGATCGGCACGTCGACGAGGCCGGCGAAGTCGAGGATGTCCCAGCCCGAGTAGTAGAGGTGCGCCCCCATGTCCACGTCCATGAGGGTGACGTGGTCGAGGTCGAGGCGCTTCTGCACCCACTGCATGTAGCGGACCCGCCGGTGCACGTCCCGCACGGCGGTCTCGGGGTGCAGGGCGAAGTCGCGGGCGTGCCAGGACTCGCTGGCGATCCACAGGCCCGCGACGCCGAGCAGGAGCACCGTCCGCGCCGGCAGGCCCCGGCGCAGCCAGCCCGGCAGGCGCCGCCACCGCGGCGGGGCGGCGACCTGGAAGCGGTCGAGGCGCACCGCGTCCATGAAGTCGCCCAGCCCGGCGGCCACCAGCGGCGCCATCGGCACGACGACGATGTTGAACCAGCGGTGGGCCTTCATCCAGTCGCCGCGGGCGTAGATCACGAAGAACAGCGCCGCGCAGGTCGTGGCCCAGGCCCAGGCGCGGGCGCGCCACCCTTCGCGCGTGAGCGCCGCCATCCCGTAGAGGAAGGCCACCGAGAGGATCGTCCACACGCGGATCTTCGGCCAGGCCCGCTCCACGACCCGCCACTGGCGCGGCAGGTCGACGAGGTCCTGGCGGCCGTCCCAGAACACCACCGTCGCCACGAGGGCGAGCCCGCCGAACAGCAGGAGGCGGCGCGGTCGCCCGCGCAGGCCCGCCGTCGCCGCGCCGATCGCCGGGATCGCCCACACCGCCTGGTGCATGAGGAACCAGTTCTTGAGGTACTTCCAGCCGCCGCCGTTCCAGTTGAAGTAGTTGGTGCCGTAGCGGGTCTCGAGCTTGGCGTAGTAGGTGTTGGGGTAGAACCAGGCGAAGTACCAGTAGCGCCAGCCGTTGTAGGCCGCCCAGGGAAGGGCGAAGACCACCAGCCACAGGCCGAGGGCGCCGAGCCGGCGCCGCAGGGGGCCGCGGTCGCGCGCCGCCAGGGTGTGGACGAGCAGCACGCCGAAGGCGAGCAGCCCGTACATGATGCCCTCGGGCCGGGTGGCGCTGAGGAGGAAGAACAGGAAGGCCGACCAGGGCAGCCGGGCGAGGCGCGAGCGGCCCGGCTCGGGCGGGTCCATCTCCCGGAGCAGCCGCCAGCCCCCGGCGGCGAGGAGCAGCACGTACAGCGAGTTCTCGAGGCCGGAGGCGTTCCAGATCGCGAACTGGGTGGAGGCGGCCAGCAGCAGGGGGGCGAGCAGCGCCGCGTCGGGCCGCCCCCCGGGCCGCATGCGGCGGGCGATGGCCCAGCTCAGCGGCAGCACCGCCACCCCGAAGACCGCGCCGAGCACCTTGGAGGCCGTCCAGGTGGGCACGCCGAGGGCGTAGAGGGCGGCGAGGAGGAAGGTCCACAGGGCGTTGGAGTAGCCCTCGACCCGCTCGGCGCCGGGGTAGGGCACGAGCCCCTCGCCGTGGACGAGGTTCTCGGCGTAGGCGAAGGAGATCCCGGCGTCCTCGATGTAGAAGGGCTGGGGGATGCAGTAGACGAGGTAGTGGGCGACGTAGAGGACCGCGATGAGCCCGAGGGCGACGGCCTCCCGGCGCTGCCGCGCGTCCAGCCCCCGCCACCACCCGGTCAGCCGTTCGGGCACCTGGTCCATCCGCCGTCCCACCTGCCGGGGGACCATCGCCCCGGCGTCGTGGCGCCTCCTACCCCGGCGGCGGCGATCCCGGCCACGATGCCCGCGTCGCCGCCCGGCGGCCTACATCGTCTTCTTGACGCCCGCCTCGCCGCCGGCGGCCTGCTGGGCGGCGGCCTTCTGGGCGGCCCGCTGGCGCTTCATCTCGTCGAGCTGGGCCCGGGCGCTGGCGGTGGCGGCCTTGGCCTTGATCGCGGCGAGCTTGTCGTCGAGGCTCGCGCCCTTGATCTCGCTGGACACGTCGGCTTCGGCGACCTTCTTCTGGATGCTCTCGCGGACGTTCTCGAGGGCCTTGATGTCGGCGTCGGTCGACAGGCCGTCGAGGGTCTCGTTGATCTTGATGCGGGCCTCGGCGTTGGCCTTCTTGGCGAGCATCTCGACCTTCTCGCGCTTGAGGCGCTCGATTTCGGCCTGGAACTGGATGAGGCCGTTCTTGGCCTCCTCGGCCTGCTGGCTCACCTTGTCGAGCTCGATGCGCAGCTCGGCGATGGAGGTCTCGAGCTCGTCCTTGCGCTGGATGAGCACCAGGGCGGCCTCGTCCTCGCCCTCGTCGAGGGCGACGGGAATCTGCGTGAGGATCTCCTTCAGCTCCTGCTCCTTGGCCTCGAGCTCGGTCTGCGTCTTGTTGCGGAGGTAGACGATGCCGCTGACGGCCTTCTTGAGCTCGCGGTGCTTCTTGATGCGCTCGTCGATGGCCGCCTCGTAGACGGCCTCGGGGTTGCGGTTCTCGGCGTCGGAGATCCAGAGGCTGAAGAAGCCCCTCCAGAGCTGGCCGAGGCGTGCGAAGAAGCCCATGCGCGACTCCCGGGGTTGGGGTGGAGGTCCGCCCCCTCGACAGGAGGCTATGCCATGGTCGGCGCTGCCGCCAGAACGCCGGCGGCGCCCGGAGCTTGCAGGCTACGATGGGCGACGCCGGTTATTGCCTCGGCCCGCCGTCGGCTCGTCCGGGAGCGTCCCGCCGGCTCCAGGCTCCCATGCGCCCCGCCCCGTTCGCCTTCTTCTTCCTCGTCCCGGCCGGCTGCGCCGCCGCTCCGGCGGAGCGCGCCCCCGCGGGGTCCGCTCCCGCCGGCGCCTTCGCCCCGGTCCACGCCCGCCAGGCGCGGGAATTCGGCCACCTGCGCCTGCACCGCCGCGGGCCGCTCGCCCCGCCCCGGGCCGGCCCGCCGCCGGGGGTGACGGTCTACGGCTACCTGCCCTACTGGGGGCCCGACGTCTCCGAGCTGGCCCTCGACCGGCTGACGCACCTGGCGATCTTCGCCGTCTCGCTGGAGGCCGACGGCTCGCTGTCGGGCACGAGCCACTGGACCGACGTGGCGGCCGAGGCGGTGGCCCTCGCCCACGCCGAGGGGGTCCACGTCCACCTCTGCCTGACCGCCTTCGGCGACGAGGAGCAGTGGGCGGTCCTGCCCGACGCCGACCGCCGCGCCGCCGTCGTCGAGGCCCTCGGCGAGCTGGTGGACGCCTACGGGGCCGACGGGGTGAACCTCGACTTCGAGGGCCTCGACGCCGGCCTCAAGGCCGACCTCGTCACCTTCACCGAGGAGGTGCGGGCGCGGGTGGGCGAGGTCTACCTCGCCACCCCGGCGGTGGACTGGTCGGGGGCCTACGACTACGATGCCCTGGCGGCGGCCTCCGACGGGCTGTTCGTCATGGGCTACGACTACCACTGGTCGGGGGGCGACCCCGGGCCGGTGGCGCCGCTGGCTTCCAGCGACACCTGGGGCAGCTACAGCCTCGCCTGGTCGGTGGCGGACTACCGCGAGTGGGGCGCTCCGGACGACCGCATCGTGCTGGGCCTGCCGCTGTACGGCATCGAGTGGCCCACCGCCTCCGACGCCGTGCCGGGCAGCGCCACCGGCAGCGGCTGGTCGGTGTTCTGGTACGAGGCCGAGGAGCGCGTCGCCGCCGGCGAGGAGCGCCACTGGGACACCGACGGCACCGCGCCCTACCTGCTGCCCGGGGGCACGCAGGCCTGGTACGACGACGCCGAGTCCCTGGAAGCCAAGATCCGCTACGCCGTGGACGAGGGGTTGCAGGGCGTCGGCTTCTGGGCGCTGGGCTACGAGCCCGACGCGAGCTTCTGGGACCTCGTCGCCGAGCTGACCGCGCCGGTGGCCGACGCGGGCGAGGACATCCTCGCCTGGCCCGGCGACACCGTGGTCCTCGACGGCTCGGCCTCCTCGGGGCCCGAGGGCGCGGACCTCGCCTGGACCTGGAGCCAGGTGGCCGGGCCCGAGGTGGCGCTGGAGCGAGCCGACTCGCCGCGCCCCCGCTTCGTCGCCGAGGCGCCGGGGGTGCTCGGCTTCGAGCTGGTGGTGGAGGCCGGCGGGCGCGCGAGCGCCCCGGACCGGGTGGACGTGGTGGTGGCCGACCCGGCCGCCGGCGCCCGCTACCGGCCCGGGGGCTGCGCCGCCGCGCCGACGCCCCTTCGCCGCCGCCTGGCGGGGCTGGCGCTCCTCGCCGTCCTGGCGGCGGCGCGCCGCCGGCGCTGAGGCGGGCTACGCGGCAGGGGCCGCCCGGGCGGCGGGAGGAGGAACAGGCATGGCGCGACGCCGAAGCTCCACGGTGCTGTGCGGCAATTGCGGCCGTCTCGTGCACGTCTCGGAAAAGCGCTGCCCCTACTGCGGCGCGCCCCGGCCGGCTCTCGGGGCCTGGCTCCGCCGGGGGCCCGGCGGCGAGCCCCTCGACGTGGTGCGGGCGATCGGCGCGGCCTGCGTCGCCCTCTACGTCGTGTCCCTGGCCCTCGACCCCCGGGCGCTGCTCGAGTGGCGCGGCCTGTTCTCCATCGCCGCCCCGTCGAGCCGGGCGCTCAGCCTGCTCGGCATGACCGGCGGGCTGGCCACCGCCTGCGGCTTCGGCTGGACGGTGCTCAGCGCCGGCTTCCTGCACGGAAGCCTGCTGCACCTCGCCTTCAACCTCATGTGGATTCGCGCCCTGGGCGGCGAGGCGGTGCGCTGGTACGGAAACGCCCGCTTCTTCGTGATCTACACCGTGTCGAGCGCGGTGGCCTTCACCCTGAGCGACGCCCTGGGCGCGCCGCCCACCATCGGGGCCTCGGCGGCGATCTTCGGCATCGGCGGGGCCCTGATGGGGCTCGGCCTGCGGACCCGGGGGCGGCTCACGGCGCTGCTCGACCAGCAGTCGATCTTCTGGGGCGGGCTGGTGCTGGCGCTCGGCTTCCTCGGCGGCATGGGCGTCAACAACGTCGCCCACTTCGGCGGCCTCGCCGCGGGCTTCGCGCTGTCGTGGGCGGTGCCCGCGCGGGAGCGCGCGGTCGGCGGGCGGGCCTGGGCGGCGGCGGCCCTGGCGCTCGCCGCGGCCACGGCGGGGGCCATCGCGTTCTCGGCGTTCAAGATGTGGCCCTTCTTCCAGTTCGGCGTGCTCCCCTGCGCCGTGCACGGCGGGTAGGCCGCGCTTCGGCGCCGCCGGGGTGTCATCGGGCCGTCAACGCGGCGGCCTGCCCGGCGCGGTAGAGTGAGGCCTGCACGGGTCCGTCCGCCCCGGGGAAGGGCGGGGATGGCCCGAGTCCTGGAGGGCCCCATGCCCGCGAGCGCCAGCAAGCAGAAGCCCGCCGACGCCCCGGCCTCGACGCGTCCCGAGCTGAACCCGTCGACGCGGCCCGGGCGGGACGACGACCGCGCCCGCCGGGCCGGCTCCGCCCGCGTCGAGGGCGTCGAGCGCGGCGAGAGCCCGGTCCTGTCGGCCATGCACGACTTCATCGGCAACCGCGGGGTGCAGGCGGCGCTGTCCGGTGTCGGCAGCGGCCCCGAGCTGCTGGCCCAGGGGGCGCTCTCCCTCGAGCTCGCCGGCGTGCGGGTGCCCGTCGGCGGCGTCTTCGCCAACTCCACCCTGGCGGCCTACGCCGCGCCCGACGCCGCTCCGGCCGGGACGGTGGCCCGCGACGCCCGGGGCCGGGGCCGGGAGCGCTTCCCCGAGGGCGCCGGCCGCTCCCTGGCCGCCGCCCGCAGCCGGGGCGGACGCCCGCTGTCGGCCCACGTCCGCGCCCAGCTCGAGGCGAGCTTCGGCGGGGTCGACCTCTCCGCCGTGCGCCTGCACGCCGACGGCGCCGCCGCCCGCGCCAGCCGCGACCTGCACGCGCGGGCCTTCACCGTCGGCACCGACATCTACTTCGCCGCGGGGGCGCCGGGCCTCGAGAGCCCCGAGGGGCGGCGGCTCCTCGCCCACGAGCTCACCCACGTCGTGCAGTTCCTCGAAGGGCGCCTGCGCTCCGAGGGCGGGGCCGGCGAGGTGGGCGGCACCCGGGTGAGCGCCCCCACCGACGCCGCCGAGCGCGAGGCCGAGGCCCGGGCCGTCGAGGTGGCCCGCGACCTCGACCCCCACGCGGTGGTCTCCTCCGAGGAGGCGCCCGCCGCCGAGGTCTCGGAGCACGCCGCCACCGGAGAGGGCACCGGCACCGCCACCGGCGGCGAGGCCCTCCTCCCTGCCGGCGACGAGGCCCTGGCCGGAGGCGAGCCCCTCAGCGCCGTGGAGGCGGTGGCGATCCTCGCGGGCGAGGCGCCCCCCGAGGCGGTGACCGAGCGGCTCCGGGCGGCGATGGGACCCGAGGCGGCGCCGGCGGCCCCGGCTCCCGCCGCCGGCGCCGTCCTCGCCCGGGACGAGAGCACCGCGGGCGACGACGACAAGGAGGAGGCCAAGGGCACCGTCACCTACCACGGCCAGAAGATCAGCGAGCTTTCCCGGGCCGAGCTCGCCAAGATCCGGTTCAACGAGAAGGGCCAGCTCCGCTACGTCACCATCGCCGGCGAGCTCGTGCCGCAGGACCCGGGCGACGTGACGCGCGAGGTCTTCGAGGCGGCCAGCGACCTCTACGCCGGGCGCGACAAGATGTACCTGACCGGCCAGGGGCTCAACAAGTGGGACCTCAAGAAGTGGGACCTCCACAAGCCCGGGCACGAGGCCCGGGCCGGCGGCACCTGGGTCTACGACTCCAAGCGCGGCGGGGTCGCCGAGCGGCTGCTCAAGGACGACGAGATCAAGATCAAGACGGCGCGGGACGGCCGCAAGTACGGGGTCTACCCCGGGGTCGACGGCAAGAACGCGATCACCTGGAAGCGCAAGACCGAGAGCGAGGCCGAGTTCAAGGACCGGGTGCGCCAGAAGGTCAACGGGGAGCGCGACATCCTCGTCAAGCCCCCCGACGACGGGAGCAGCAAGTTCAAGAAGTGGGCCAAGGAAAACGTCCTCGCCAACGCCACGGTGATCGACAAGCGCACGCGCCTCGCCCACGCGGCATGGTACGAGGACGAGTTCAAGGACCAGGAGGGCTTCCTCGGCTCGAAGGCCAAGGGCCGCACCCAGGTCGGTTCCGTCGACGCCCACGGCCAGGTCAAGGCGAACTTCGGCCCCGAGTCGGCGAGCGTGAACGCCAACGTGAGCGCCAAGGCGGCCCTCCTCGACTTCACGCGGCGCTGGGAGTGGGAC
>WGAH01000458.1 GCA_015489145.1 Deltaproteobacteria bacterium | reverse complement strand
GCCGCCGGCGGACGGCGGGACGGGCGGCGGGGAACCGGGTGGAACCGGCGCGTCCGGCGCGGCGGACAGCGACGGCGACGGGGTGAGCGACGCCGAGGAGCGCGCCGCCGGCACCGATCCGGACGACCCGACCTCGGCGCCGGCCTGGCACCCGGAGCTGACCGAGCGCCCGCGCCTCCTGCTCGGCCCCGACGAGCTGCCCCGCCTGGCCGAGGCCCTGGCGGCCGGGGCGGCCGGCGAGGAACCCTGGGCCACCCTGCGCGGCCGGCTGGAGGAGGCCTGCGGCGGGACGCCGGCGGCCGAGAGCGAGAGCCTGAGCCACGCGCAGGACTGGGCGAACCGGGCGCTGGCCTGCGCGGCGCTGGCCGCCGGGGGCGTGGCCGAGGTGGACGGGGCGGACGGCCCGGTGGCGACCGGCGACCGGGCGGCCGACCTGCTCGGCGCCCTGCCCGAGCGCTGCGAGGACCCGCACGCCTGGGCCTACAAGGCCGACCTCTACGCCGGCCACGCCCTGGTGCAGGGGGTGCGGGCCTGGGACCTGCTCGTCGGCGCCGGCTACCCGGAGGGCCGCGACCCCGAGGCGGCGGCGGCGGCGCTGGCGGCCCTCGGCGCCTGGGCCTGGGACTTCTACGTCGAGGCGTGGCCCGAGTACCTGCTCGCCTCGCGCAACAACCACAACCTCAAGCTCGCCGCCGCCTTCGGCATCCTGGGGATGGGCCTCAACGAGGACCCGCGCGCCGCGCGCTACGTCGCCTTCGCCGCCTCCGAGATCCCGCGCCTGCACGCGGAGTTGCTCGCCGAGGACGGCGGCTGGGCCGAGGGGCCGGCCTACCTCGTCTACACGATGGTCTCGGAGCTGCCCTGGCTCGCGGCGCTGGACCGCTGGCTCGGCGACGGCACGGTGGCGGCGTGGCGATTCTGCGCCCACGACCTCGACCCGGACTGCGCCGAGGGGCCGCTCGAAGCCGACTCGCCGCTGCGGCAGGACCCGCGCATCTGCGCTGCCTTCGACCGCTTCGCCGAGGGGCTGATGCCGGTGGGCACGGCGCCGAACACCGACGACGCCAACCTCGCCGAGGCCCCGCTGGGCCTGAGCGCCGCCCTGTGTTCCAGCGGCCTTCAGGCCTGGGGCTGGCGGCGCCAGCGCTCGGCCTGGGTGAGCGGCGGCGGCGTGGACCTGTCCGCCGACACGCTGCTGCGCCACGACGCGGCGCTGGCGGCGGAGCCCCCGGAGCCGGCCCCCCTCGTGCGCCGCGCCGCCGGCACGGTCGTCCTGCGCGCCCCGGCCGCCGGCTCCGACCTCGACCCGGCCGAGGACCCGGCGGCGGCCTGGGCGATGCTCCTCGCCGAGACGGGGGCGATGGTGAGCGGCGGACGGCTGCACGAGCACCCCGACGCCCTGGCGGTGCTGTGGGCGGTGGGGGGCGACGATCCCTCCGATCCCCCCGAGCTCCTGCTGGACGGGGGTTACGGGAGCTGGGAGGAACACGAGGAGGTCGCGAAGGCGCGCACCCACAACGTCGTGCTCGTCGACGCGATGGACGAGGGCGCCCGCGCGCCGCGCGTCCTCGACGCGCGGGAGATCGCCCCCGGCGTCCAGGGGGCGCGGGCCGAGGCGGCGCTGGGCGAGGACGCCCGCTGGGAACGCGCGGTGGTGCTCGTCGAGGACCGGCTGCTCGTGGTGCTCGACCGCGTGCGGGCGCGGACGGCCCACGACTTCACCCTGGCCTGGCACGCCCCGAGCACCGCGTTCTCGCCCGGCAAGACGAGCACCTGGGACCTCGCCCGCGGGCCCCTGCGCCTCGCCACCCTCTGCGACCGCCCCACCACCGTGTCCACCCGCGAATCGGAGCACAGCTTCTGGGGCACGCTGGAGCCGCACGCCGCGCGCTACGAGCGCGCCCACGCCGCCTCCGTGACGTGGATCACCGCCGCGGCGGCCCCGGGTTCCGGCGAGACGATCCGCCGCGGCGGTGATCCACGTCACGGAGGCGGCGTGGGCGCGCTCGTAGCGGGCGGCGTGCGGCTCCAGCGTGCCCCAGAAGCTGTGCTCCGATTCGCGGGTGG
>WGAH01000457.1 GCA_015489145.1 Deltaproteobacteria bacterium | reverse complement strand
GCTCTGCGAGGGGGCGGGCGAGCTCGTCGTCATCGACCAGCACGCCGCCCACGAGCGCATCACCCTCGACCGCCTCGCCCGGCAGCGGCGGCGGCGGCTGGCCGGGGGCCAGCGCCTCCTCGACCCGCCCATCGTCGAGCTGTCGCCGGGGCGCGCCCGGGCCCTGGAGGAGGGCGTGGAGCTGCTCGCGAGCTTCGGCCTCGAGGTCGAGCCCTTCGGCGACCGCAGCTTCGCCGTCAAGCAGCTCCCCGTGGCCCTGGCCGGCGCCGACCCGCGCCGGCTCCTCGAGGACGTGGCCGACGACCTCGCCGCCGGCGGCTCCGGCCGGCCCCTGCGCGAGCGCGAGGACCACCTCCTCGCGACGATGGCCTGCCACGGGTCGGTGCGGGCGGGCCAGGCGCTGAGCACCTACGAGATGCGCGAGCTGCTGCGCCTCCTCGACGGCGTGGACTTCTCGGTCTGCGCCCACGGCCGCCCGGTCGCGATCCGCATCGACGCCGCCGAGCTCGAGCGGCGCTTCCACCGGAGCTGAGGGTGCCCGCCCGCGTGCTGGTGCTGGGGGGCCCGACGGCCACGGGCAAGTCCGACCTGGCCGTCGAGCTGGCCGAGCGCTTCGGGGCGCGCATCGCCAGCGCCGACGCGATGACGGTGTACCGCGGCCTCGACGTGGGCACCGCCAAGCCGCCGCCGGAGGTCCTCGCCCGTCACCCGCACGCCTGCGTGGACGTGCGCGAGGTGGACGAGGACTTCACCGTCGACGACTTCGTGCGCGAGGTTGAGGCCCTGGCGGCCCGGGCCGAGCGGGTGGTCGTGGCCGGCGGCACCCCCTTCTACCTGCGGGCGCTGGTCCGGCCGCTCTCGCCGCTCCCGCCGCCGGACCCGGCGGTGCGCGCCCGCCTCGAGGCGCTGGACGACCCCCACGCCCT
Organism: Deltaproteobacteria bacterium; assembly: GCA_015489145.1. Classification (GTDB taxonomy): domain Bacteria; phylum Myxococcota_A; class UBA796; order UBA796; family UBA2385; genus S143-5. Next base: position 1,284 of record WGAH01000457.1, on the reverse strand, counting down.
GCTGCGCGAGCGCGACCCGGTCACCGCCGCCCGCCTGCACCCGAACGACCGCGTGCGCGTCGTCCGCGCCCTCGAGGTGCTGGAGGTCTCGGGCCGGCCGATGAGCGCCTGGCAGGCGATGCCGCCCCGCCGCCCGCCCCTGGCCGACGCCGTGGCCTGGATCGACCGCGACGACCTGCGCGAGCGCATCGAGGCCCGGCTGCGCTGGATGGCCGCCCACGGCTACGTCGAGGAGACGCGCGCCGTGCTCGCCGCCGGGCACCCCCCCGGGCTCAAGCCGCTGCGATCCTTCGCCTACCGCCACCTCGTCGCCCACGTGCAGGGCGGGATCGCGCTGGACGAGGCCCTGCGCCGCACGGGCCGCGACACCTGGCGCCTGGCGCGCAAGCAGCGCACCTGGGCCCGGGGCCTCGGCTGGAGCGCCGTGGACCCCGCCGCCGTCGTCGAGATCGCCCGGCGCCTCTGGGAGGGGTAGAAAAAACCTCGCCTGGCTCTTGACACCGCAACCTCGAAGCGACATCATGGTCAGGCTTGACCCGTCAAGCGGGCCGCTGCGCCCCGGGGCCAGGCGCCGGGCGCCGAATGGAACCCGCCGCCGGCCGTCCGGGGAGGGACGGAGGAACCATGCCCCGGACGCTCGCCCTCATCGCGACGCTGCTGGCCGGATGCGCCGGGGCCCCCGAGCAGGTCTTCCTCGCCGACGGGCCGGTGGCCCGGGTGCGCGTGGTCGCCGAGCGCGGCGCCGTCGAGCTCACCGGCGGCCCCCGCACCGAGGTCCGCAGCCGCCCGCGCTCGGGGCGGCCGGTGGTCGAAACGCGGCTCCGCGACGGCCTCCTCGAGGTCAGCCCCCGCTGCGAGGGCCTGCTTCCCTGCCGAACCGACCTCGTGCTCACCGTGCCGCCGGGCACCCCCGTCTCCGTCGAGCTCACCCGGGGCGAGGTCTGGGCCACCGACGCCTCCCCCCTCACCGTGGACGTGGGCGAGGGGAGCGTGGACGTGGACGTGGACGGCCCCCTCGCCGTGCGCCTGGGCTCGGGCACCGTCGAGGCCACCGTCCGGCGCGCCGAGGACGTGAGCCTCGCCGTCGGCCACGGCGACCTGCGCCTGGAGGTGCCGCCGGGGCCCTGGCGCCTCGACGCCGACGCCGCCGGCCTCGACGTGGACGGGGTGGCGCCCGACGAGGACGCCCCGGCCGCGATCCGCATCGTCGCCCCGGCCGGCGAGGCGGTGGTGCGCGGCCTCGCCCGCCTCGCCGCCCGCTGACTCGCCCCCTCCGTGCTACCC
>WGAH01000456.1 GCA_015489145.1 Deltaproteobacteria bacterium | reverse complement strand
CAGCGTCAGATGTGTATAAGAGACAGGGTGCGAGCCGCCGTGCCCCGCCGCCGGCGACGGCGGCTCGCACCAGCGCCGACGACGCCCTCGTCGACGCCTCCCTCGACGAGCCCGAGGACGTCGGCCCCCGCCAGACCGACGTGTCGCCCTACGCCGCCAAGGCCGAGGCGGGCCGGCTGACCAGCTCCGACATCCTCACCCTCGAGATGGTCGACCCCGACGACCGCTCGTACACGCGCTCCCGGGCCCTCATCCTCGAGCACGCCCGCAAGGTGGGCGATACCGAGATGATGAAGCGGGCCCTCGACGACCTCATGGTCCTGCCCGAGAACCGCTACAACCCGCTCTACCTCTCGGAGCTCGCCCAGTGGTACGTCAACGCCGGGCGCTACGAGCAGGCGCTGAAGGCCGCCAACAAGGCCGAGCAGTACTGGGCGCGCCTTCCCAGCTCCGAGGTCTTCGAGAAGAAGGCCGAGATCTACGAGGCCCAGGCCGCCGCCTACCAGGGGCTGTTCTACCGGTCCGAGGACGACATGGAACTGCTCGAGAAGGCGATTCGGCACTGGCAGAAGTACCGGGAGCACGTCGCCTCGCGGTCGCGGACCGACCTCGCCCGCCGCGCCGACGACCAGCTCGCCAAGCTCGAAGACATCCAGCACCGCCTCCAGTGAGGCCGCCGCCCGTGAACCCGATTCCCGAAGGCACCGCCTCCCGCGAGCCCGAGTGCCGGGGGTTCCGCCTCCCAGGAGCCGGAGCCCCGTGAACAGGAGCCACGCCATGCCCGCGCGCGTTCTTTCGGCCGCCGCCGCCCTGCTGCTCGTCGGCTGCGCCACCCACCACGCCATCATCGGCACGGTCGTCGACCGCAACGGCGAGCCCATGGACCGGGTGATCGTGAGCCTGGAGCCGGGCGGCGTCGAGACGATCACCGACTCGGAGGGGTCCTTCGTCATCGACTACCTGCGCGACCCCTCGGGGGAGCGCACCAAGCTGCAGCGCAGGACCGACTACACCATCGAGGCCTTCCGCACCGGCTACAACGTCGCTCGGACCGACTTCTACTTCAAGCGCGGCGAGCTGGTGCTCGACCCGATCACGATGGTGGAGGACACGATTCGCGTCGACATGGGCGACGAGCCCCTCGACCCCGACAAGTTCCCGGATCGCACGCAGTCCACCGGCGCGACCTACGAGGGGGAGTGAGGTGCGGGCCGCCTGCCTCGTGGTCGCCGCCCTCGCCGCCTGCTCCGGCGGCGCCGAGCCCACCGGCGCGCCGGCCTCGCCGCTGCCCGGCGGGTGGATCGACGAGGTGACGGCGAATCCCTCCGCCTTCGAGAAGCTCGTCGGGGCGGATCGCGACGCCTGGATCGCCCTGCACCGCGGCGACTACGAGGGTGCCCTGGAGGCGGCCCGCGGCCCGGCGCGCGATCGCGCGGCGGCGGAGCTGTCCACCCTCGAGGGCGACCTCGCCCGCCTCGCCGACCTGGCCTGGGAGGCTTCGTTCTCGACCTGGGCGTCCCGCTCGGGCATCCCCGAGGGGAGCGCGATTCCCGTGGTGGCGGCGCTGGCGGCGCTGGACGCCGGCAGCCCGGAGCGGGCGGCGGGCTGGCTCGACCGGGGCGGATCCTACGCCGACCCGGCGATCGCCGCCGTGGCCGGGCAGCTCGCCGCCGGGGGCCTCGAGGGCGTCGAGGGCGGCGCCTCCCTCGGCGACTGCCTGGTCGCCCACCGCGAGGCCCGCGCCCGTCGCAGCCTCGACCCGCTGTCGGCCTGCGGTCGCGGCCCCCTCGTCCGCGAGCGGGCCGCGACCCACGTCCGGCGGCTGTACGACCCGCTGATCTACCGCACCCGCAGCCTCGTCCACGCGCCCGAGCACAGCCCGGAGGGCCTCGCGGCCCTGCTGTTCAGCGGCGCCTGGACCGCCGCCGACCTCGGGCCGGAGCTCGGCCCGACCCTCGCCGCCGCCGGGCTCTCCCCGGTCGACCCCTCGGCCCCCGACGACGCCGACCACGCCCGCGAGCAGGCCCGCGCCCTCGACCGGCTCCTCGACGGCTGGACCGCCGCCCACCGCGACGGCCTGAGCGACGACGGCCGGGAGCTGCTCGACAACCTCCGCCTCGTCGAGGTCTACCGGGCGCGGGCGCTCGAGGGCCGCGCCCGGGAGGCCCTGGCGGCCGGCCACCCCCACGAGGCCCTCGCCTACGCCCTCGCCGGCATCGACGTGGAGCGCGCCCGCGAGGTCGGCCCCACCAACCCGCCGGCCCTGTTCGCCCTGGCCGCCGAGGCCTGGCTTCGCACCGGCCACACCCGCGAAGCGCTCGACGTCCTCGAGGTCCTGCGGGCCGACCTGCCCTGGATCGAGGGCCTCGACGAGACCGTGGGCGACCTCGCCGTCCTGCAGGGCCTCGGCCGCCAGGGCGACTCCAAGGAGAATTGAGAGCCCCCAACCCTCGGAAGGCACCCCCATGT
>WGAH01000455.1 GCA_015489145.1 Deltaproteobacteria bacterium | reverse complement strand
GGTGCTGGCCTGGCGCGAGGCGCTGCTGGCCGGCCGCCTGCCGCCCCCCGACGCCTGGCCGCCGGCGCCCCTCGCCGAGCCCGCCCGCCGCGCCCTCGAGGCGATGGGCATCGCGCGCTTCTGCAAGGGCGAAGACGAGCTGGTCGACGCCCTGCTCCGGGACATCCTCGCCGCCATCGCCCGGGAGGAGGCGCGCTTCCGCTCGCGGGTGCTCGCGGAGCTGCGCCGCCTCGAAGCCCTGGAACGCCGGCGCCGGGAGGAGGAGGAAGCCGAGTGGGCCGAGCTCATGGACTGCGACCCCCGGCCCGTGGTCCTCGACGAGGAGACGTTGGCGCGGCTGCGCGCCGAGGCCGAGCGTCTCGCCGCCGGCGCGGGCGGGGAGCCGGACGCCGCGTTGCTCGCCACCTGGGCCGAGCGCGCCCGCGCCTGGGCCGCCGTCGCCGAGGTCTTCGGCGACCTCGGAAGCCTCCTCGGCCGGGGCTGGGACCTCGCCCGGGGGGTGCTGCGGCACGCCGGCTGGACGGAACTCGTGCGCCTGCGCGCCCTCGTCGAGCAGCTTCCCGAGTTCCGGGAGGTGGTTCGCAGCCTCGGCCGCCTCCAGGCCTCGGACGCCGAGGAGACGACGGCCGAGCGCATCTTCGAGCCGGTGCTGCGCGTGGAGGAGGAGCGCCGGGAGGTTCGCGCCCCCCACGTGCCCGCCGAGACCCGGGGCGTCGAGCGCGGCGGCGAGATCGCCCGCATGTTGCCCGCCGAGGCCGTCCTCCTCGGCCACCCGAAGCTGCGGCTGCTGTGGCACGCCCGCCGGGCCGAGCGCGCCCTGCTGAGCTACCGGGTCGAGGGCACCGAGGTCGAGCGCGTCGAGGTGGAGCGGGAAACCCGGGAGGAGCGCGAAGCGCGCCGCCCCCGCCCGGAGCGCGGTCCCATCGTCGCCGTCATCGACACCTCCGGCTCGATGCACGGGCTCCCGGAGCGAATCGCCAAGGCCCTCGTCCTCGAGGCGGTTCGCGTCGCGCATTCCGAGGGTCGCCCCTGCTTCCTCTACGCCTACGGCGGCCCCGGCGAGGTGCTGGAGCACGAGCTCGACCTCGGCCCCGAGGGCATCGGCCGGCTGCTCGACTTCCTCGGCTTCTCCTTCGGCGGCGGCACCGACATCGGCGCCCTGGCCGCCGTCGCCCGCCGCCTCGAGACCGAGGCCTGGAAGAAGGCCGACGTGCTGCTCGTCACCGACGGCGAGTGGAGCGCGCCCCGGGCCATCGTGTCCGCGGTGAAAGGGGCGCGGGAGCGCGGCTGCCGCTTCCACGGGGTGCAGGTCGGCGCGCGGGGGCGCACGGGCCTGCACGAGCTGTGCGACCCGGTCCACGTCTTCGCCCGCTGGGCGGAACTCGCCGGGTGGTAGGCGGGCCGGGCGCCTCCGCTCGCACCTTCCCGACCACCCCGGGCCTCACCACGGCCGAATGGCTCCCGGAACCCGAGAGATCCCGTCGGCTCGGCGTCCTTCCACCCATCTCCGTCGACACGGGCGCCCTCGATGCGGGTCCGCGACGCGCGCCCCGAGGCGCTTTCCCTCGCTCCTCGCGTTCAAGATCGAGGGGCTTGTCGACAAGCCCCCGCTCGATGCTAGGGCCGAAAAACAACACCCCTCGCGATGCTAGGGGTCGGGGCGCGGGGGGCTCGAAAACCGAGGTTCCATCGTTGGCGCCATCCCGGAAGGTGGCGAAAAAGGGCCCAAACCCTAGCATCTTGATGGGGGTTGTTCGGCGGGGCTAGCATTCGCGGGGGACTTGTCGACAAGTGGGCCGATACTTGCGCCCTTCGGTCACGGCCCTCGCGTGCTCGGGCATGCCGGGCGAGCCTACCCGAGCAGGCCCTACCCGAGCAGGCCCTACCCCAGCAGGCCCATCGCCTCGTCGAGGCCGCCCTTCAGCTTGATCGAGCCGCCCTCCTCCAGCACGCGCAGGTAGTGGCGGACGCCCTCGCGGGCCTCGGCGGCGGGGACGTGGGCGAGCTTCACGCGGTCGAGGAAGAAGCGCACCTCCTCGCGGGGGTGGCCCATGATGTCCCAGCACAGGTCGGCGGCCTCGTCGCGGTGTTCGCCCACCCAGGCGATGGCCTCGGCCAGCTCCTCGAGGAACAGCTCGGCCTCGGCCGGGTGCTCGGCGAGCCAGGCGCCCTTGAACACGGTGCCGGCGTTGGGCAGGTCGCCCACCCCCGGGTGCGCCCGGCGCCAGGCGTCGGCGTAGCGGATCTCGCCGGTGTCGAGGTGGCGGGTGTGGAACAGGGCGTAGCTCGCCTCCGGCTCGCGCAGCAGCACCGCCGGCAGCTCGCCGGTGACGAAGCCGGCCTGCATCTCCTCGGGGCGGCCGAAGGGGCGGCCGAAGGTGACGGGCACCTCGTCGGGGTCGACGCCCTCGGCGCGCAGCAGGTGCCGGGTGACCGCGTTGGGCGGCGCGCTGCGGATCAGCGGCAGGTGCACCGTCCGCCCGCGCAGGTCGGCGAGGGAGCGGGCCGGCGGGTCGCGGGTGAGGAGCTTGAAGTTGTCCCACACGTCCACCGAGACCATGCGGATGTCGGCGCCGCTCAGGTAGAGCTTGGCGGCGGCGACGACGGCGGAGAACGTGATGTCGGCCTTGCCGCGGGCGATCCAGCCCATGTGCCGCTCGGTCTCCTTCCAGACCTTCAGCTCGTCGATGCGGACGCGGCGCATGAGGCGCTCGCTCTGCATGAGCCGCATGATCACCGGCCAGACGACCGGGGTGGCCGACTGGAGCACCACCGGCACGCGGTCGTCGCCGCGGGCGGCGGCGGGGGCGGCCTCGTCGGCGCGGCGGGTGAAGCGCACGAGGAACTCGAAGGGCCCGCGCTGCTCGACCTCGTGGTCGAAGCCCATGCCCTCGAGCATGCGGATCACCGGGTCGGGGAGGAACTTCTGGATGATCGCGAAGGACTCGCCGGGCCCGGTGGCCTGGGCGCGCTTGACGATGAGCTCGAAGGGGTCCTCGTGCCACCGGCGCACGTCCATCACCGCCGAGGCGAGCATGGCGGCCTCCAGCTCCTCGGGGGACGGCCCGGCGTCCTCGCCCCGGTAGAAGGTGACCTGCACCGCCCCGTCGCCGCGCTGCTCCGCGAACCAGGAGATCCCCCGCTCCTCGGCGAGCTTCTCGAGCGGGACCGGCTCGAATTCCTGGATCACGCGCAGGGCCTCTCCCGCCTGCAGGGTGGTGAGGGCGTTTTCCAGCTCCGGCAGGAAGAAGTCGTCGCGCCCGCGCACGTCGCGCTCGTCGACCCGCTCGAGCTCCGCGTACCAGGCGGGAAGCTCGGCCGGCTCCGCCTCGCCGGGGCCGTCGGCGTCGAGGCAGTCGGGGAAGCGCTCGGCGAGGTTCTGTTCCTCGCCGATGGCGCTGTTGAGCGTGTGCAGGAGGCTGCACAGGGACATGCCGCCCATGCGGGCGACGTCGCGAATGCGCGCCCAGCGGCCGACCATGGCGAAGACCGCGCGGTTGTCGAGCTTCTTGAAGCGCGGGTCGAGGCTGATGAGCAGCGCCTTGAGTTCCGGGTGGGCGCGGAGGGCGTCGCGGACCTTGGTGTCGGGGAGGATGACCATGGG
>WGAH01000454.1 GCA_015489145.1 Deltaproteobacteria bacterium | reverse complement strand
CGTCCCGTCTCGTCCGGGTCCTCGTCCTCCTCGTCGCCGTGCTGGTGGCGCTCTACCCGGCGGCGGTCGACTTCCTCGTCGACCTCGCCTGGTTCGACGCCGCCGGCTTCCAGCGGGCCTTCGAGGTGCGCTTCACCAGCCAGGCCGCCCTGTTCGCCGGCGGCCTGGTGGTGGCCGGCGGCTTCGCCTTCGCCGTCCTCGGCGCCGCGATCCGGCAGGTCCCCGTCCACGCCCTGCAGGCCGTGATCGGCCAGGCCGCCGGCGGCGTCCCCCTGTCGCCCCACCAGGTGCGGCGCATCCTCGCCTGGGCGCGCCTGGGGCTCGCGCTCCTGGTGGGCTTCCTGTTCGGGATGTTCGCCGCCGGGCGCTGGATGGAGGTGCTCGCCCTCCTGCACCGGCAGGAATTCGGCATCGCCGACCCGGTCTTCGGCCACGACCTCGGCTTCTACGCCTACCTCCTGCCCGTGCTCCGCGACGGCCGGGGGGCGCTGGTGGCGATGGTGGTGCTGACGACCCTGCCGGTGGCCGGCCTCGTCCTCGCCACCGAGTCGGCGCGCTCCGGCGGGCTGCCCGTCGACCCGACCCCCGGGCGCCGCCTGCTCGGCGGGCTGGTGGCGCTGCTCGTGCTGCTCGGAGCCGCCGGGCGGGTCCTCGACCGCTACACCCTGCTGCTCGACCGGGACGGGGCGGTCTTCGGCGCCGGCTACGCCGACGTCGTCGCCCGCATCCCGGCGCTGTGGGCGATGGCCACCCTCGGCGTGGCGGCCGCCGTCGTCGTCGTCCTCGGCAGCCGCCGCGGCCGCCTCGCCGGCCCCGGCCTCGCCGTCGCCGGCTGGTTTCTCGCCGGCTTCGTGCTCCTGCGCGTCGTGCCGGGCATGGTGCAGAGCTACGTCGTGCGCCCCAACGAGCTCAGCCTCGAGCGCCCCTACCTCGAGCACGAGATCCGCAGCACCCGGCAGGCCTACGCCCTCGACCGCATCGAGGTGCAACCCTTCGAGGCGGCCGGCGACCTCGACCTGGCGGCGATTCGCGACAACCCGCTCACCGTGGGCAACATCCGCCTGTGGGACACCCGGCCGCTCGAGGCGACCTACGCCCAGCTCCAGGAAATCCGCCTCTACTACCAGTTCCGCGACGTGGACGTGGACCGCTACACCGTCGACGGCGCCGTGCGACAGGTGATGCTGTCGGCCCGCGAGCTCGAGACCGCCAACCTGCCCGCCCAGGCGCGCTCGTGGATGAACCAGCACCTCCAGTACACCCACGGCTACGGGCTGACGATGAGCCCGGTCAACGTGGTCACCCGAGAGGGCCTCCCCGAGCTGTGGATCCAGGACCTGCCGCCGAGGTCCAGCGTCGGCCTCGCCGTGGACCGGCCCGAGATCTACTACGGCGAGGCCACCGACGACTACGTGTTCGTCCGCACCTCGGCGCGGGAGTTCGACTACCCGAGCGGCGACAGCAACGTCTACACGACCTACGAGGGCCGGGGCGGCGTGCCCGCCGGGGGCTTCGCGCGCAAGCTCCTGTTCTCCCTCTACTTCCGAACCTTCGACGTGCTGCTGTCGGACTACATCCAGCCCGAGAGCCGGGTGATGTTCCGGCGCAGCGTGCCCGACCGCGCCCGGGCCATCGCGCCCTTCCTGGTCTACGACGGCGATCCCTACGTCGTTCTCGACCAGGGGCGGCTCGTGTGGGTCGTCGACGCCTACACGACCAGCGACCACATCCCCTACGCCGAGCCGGCGCGCATGCGGGGCCGGGTGGTCAACTACGTCCGCAACAGCGTCAAGGTCACCGTCGACGCCTACGACGGCACCGTGCGCTTCTACGTCGCCGACCCCACCGACCCGCTCATCCGCACCTGGCAGGCGGTCTTTCCCGACATGTTCCGCCCGCTCTCGGAGATGCCGGCGAGCCTGCGCGCCCACCTGCGCTACCCGCTGGACTTCTTCGACGTGCAGGCCGACAAGTACCGCGCCTACCACATGCTCGACCCGACGGTCTTCTACAACCGCGAGGACATGTGGGCGGTGCCCGAGGAGCTCTACGGCGGCCAGCCCCAGCCGATGCGGCCCTACTACCTGATCATGAAGCTGCCGGACTCCGACCGGGCCGAGTTCATCCTGCTGCTGCCGTTCACGCCGACCAACCGCGACAACATGATCTCCTGGCTCGCCGCCCGGAGCGACGAGCCGGAGTACGGCAAGCTCATCCTCTACCAGTTCCCGAAGCAGAAGATGATCTACGGGCCCCGGCAGATCGAGGCGCGCATCGACCAGGACCCCGAGATCAGCGAGCTGATCACCCTCTGGAGCCAGTCGGGCAGCCGGGTGGTGCGCGGCAACCTGCTCGTGATCCCCATCGCGGGATCGCTGCTCTACGTCGAGCCCCTCTACCTCCAGGCCGAGTCCAGCCAGCTCCCGGAGCTCAAGCGGGTCATCGTGAGCTACAACAACCGCCTCGCGATGCGCCCCACCCTCGACGAGGCGCTGGCGGCGGTCTTCGGCGAGGCGGCGCCCGCCGCTCCGCGGCCCGGGGGAGGCGGGGAGCAACCCGCGCCGCTCCTCGGGGACGAGAGCTGGGCGACGCTGGCGACCGCCGCCCGCCAGGCCTTCGACGCCGCCGTCGCCGCCCAGCGGCAAGGCGACTGGGCGGCCTACGGCGACCGCCTGCGCGAGCTGGGCCAGGCCCTCGAAGCCCTCGCCGACCTCGCCGGCAACGACGCCAAGGCGGCCGCGCCCGCGGCCACCGCCCCCGGCGAGGCGCCCCCCGACGAGGCAGCCCGCGAGGCCGAGACGCCCTGAGCCCTACCCGCCCTGGGCGCGCCGGCGCAGGCGGCGGGCCACCCGGAACGCGAGTTCCAGCGCCTGCTCGTGGTTGAGGCGCGGGTCGACGTCGGTGCGGTAGGCCCGGTGCAGGTCGGCCTCGTCGAGGCCCCGGGCGCCGCCCACCACCTCGGTGACGTCCTCGCCGGTCATCTCGACGTGGATGCCGCCCAGCCGGCTGCCGAGCGCCTCGTGGATGTCGAAGGCCCGGTCGATCTCGCCGAGGATGTCGTCGAAGCGCCGGGTCTTGATGCCGTCGGCGGTCTTGTAGGTGTTGCCGTGCATCGGGTCGGCGCACCACACCACCGTGCGCCCGGCCCGCCGCACCGCCTCGACGAGGGGGGGCAGGCGCTCCTCGATGCGGTCGACCCCCATGCGGTGGATGAGGGTGAGGCGGCCGGGTTCGCCCTCGGGGTCGAGGACCCGGATCAGCTCGAGGAGCTCGTCGGGCTCCATCGTCGGGCCGACCTTGACGCCAATCGGGTTGGCGATGCCCCGGAAGTACTCGACGTGGGCGCCGTCGATGGCCCGCGTGCGATCGCCGATCCAGGGGAAGTGGGTGCCGAGGTTGTACCAGCGCCGGCGCAGCGGCGGCAGCTCGCTCACCGCCGTCTCGTACTCGAGGTGCAAGCCCTCGTGGCTGGTGAAGAACTCGACCAGGCCGAGCTCGTCGAGGCGCCGCCCGACCATCGTCTCGAGGAAGCGCACCGCCTCGCCCATGCGGTCCACCAGGCGCCGGTATTCCTCGGAGCCCTCGGCGCCGTCGGCGAAGGACAGGTCCCACACCTCGGGGTGGTGGACGTCGCCGAAGCCGCCGGCCAGCAGGCTTCGCACGAAGTTGATCGTCATCGCCGAGCGGGCGTAGCCCTCGAGGAGGTTGTCGGGATTCGGCCGCCGGGCCTCGGCGTCGAACTCCGGGCGGTTCACCAGGTCGCCGCGGTAGGACGGAAGGGTCACCCCGTCGCGGGTCTCGGTGGGCGAGGAGCGGGGCTTGGCGTACTGCCCGGCCATGCGCCCGACGCGCACGACCTGCCGGCCGCCGGCGTGGACGAGCACCAGGCTCATCTTCAGCAGGATCTTGAGCTTGGAGTCGATGAGGTCGGAGCGGCAGTCGGCGAAGCGCTCGGAGCAGTCGCCGCCCTGGAGCAGGAAGCTCTCGCCCCGCGCCACCAGGGCGAGCTGGCGCTTGAGCTTCTCGACCTCCCAGCTCGTGACCACCGGCGGCAGGCGCGACAGCTTCGCCAGCGCGGCGCGCAGGGCCTCCGGGTCGTCGTACTCGGGCTGCTGGGCGGCGGGGCGGGTCCGCCAGGAGTCGATGGTCCAGGTGCTGCTCATGCTGCCTCCGCTGTCTCCGGGTATCGGACCGGGCGGCCCGGGTACAGCAATTCCCCACCCCCGCCCCACCCGCCACCGGGCGCGCGGTAGGATGCCGCCCGAGGGGTGATGCCATGAGCATTCGCGAGCGACGCAAGGCGCTGGGGTGGAGCCGGGCCGAGCTGGCCGAGCGCGCCGCCATCGACCGGCGCATCGTGCAGCTCATCGAGCTGGACCAGTGGACGGAGGCCGACGCCCTGGCCCGGGTGGACGAGGCGCTGCGGCGAGCCGAGGCCGGCGACACCGACGTGCGCCTCAACCCGGTGCAGCCCCCCGAGGGCGCCCCCACCATCGGCCGGGACGAGGGGTAGGCGCCCCGGGAATCGCGGCGAGAAGCGCGTTCCGGGGGCCCGCGCCCCCGAAGGGCCCGATCAGCGCTGGCCGAAGGGCCGGTCGTCCTCCCAGAGGCGCACGCCGCCGCGCATTCCGGCCACCGCGTCGAACAGCCGTACCTTGGGCCCGAGGAGCGCCGCGTCGAGGCGCCGGGCGTTGCCGCCGCCGATCCAGATGAGGTCGGGGTTGAAGGTGCGGCAGAGCAGGTCCACCGCGTCGATCACCCGCCGGCGCCAGCGCTTCTTGCCGACCTTGCGGCGGGCGGCCTCGCCGATGCGCTCCTCGTAGCTGTGGCCCTTCTTGTAGGGGTGCTGCCCGAGCTCGACGTTGGGCAGCAGGCGCCCGTCGACGAACAGGGCCGAGCCCATGCCGGTGCCCAGCGTGAGCACCAGCTCGGTGCCCGAGCCGACGATCACGCCGAGCCCGGCCAGGTCGGCGTCGTTGACGACCCGCACCGGCCGGCTGAGCACGCCCTCGAGGGCGTGGGCGAGGTCGGTGCCCGGCCAGGTGTCGGCGTCGAGGTTCGGGGCCGAGCGCACCACGCCGCCCTCGACCACGCCGGGGAAGCCCACCGCCACCCGGTCGAAGGGCGGCTGGCGACGGGCCATGTCGCGGGCGAGGCGCAGGATGTCGGCGGGACCCGCCCGGTCCGGGGTCAGCTCGCGGTCGCGGTCGCACAGGGCCCGGCCCTCGGCGTCGAGGACGATCATCTTGGTGCCCGTGCCGCCGATGTCGAGGACGAGGGTGTGGGGCCGGGCCGCGTGGGTGCCGAGGCGGCGCGGGTCGGGCGCGGCCTCCACCTGCTTCGGCGACGGCGCGGCTTCGACCTGCTTCGGCGACGGCGCGGCTTCGACCTGCTTCGGCGGCGGCGCGGCCTCCACCTGCCTGGGAGGCGCGGGGGCGGGACTCGAATCGTCGGGATTCCGGCTCATCGCTCCTCCTTGCGCCCCGTCGCGGGCGCGCCCCTCCCCTATCCGACCCAGCCCATCGCGGCGGCCAGGGCGATGCCGACCCCCACCAGGGACTCGCCGGCGATGATGCCGCTGGCGACGGGCACCGTGTAGGCCTCGTGGGTCTCGGGCCGGGCGCGCTGGAGGACGGTGGCGATCAGGGCGCCGATGAACATGTTGAAGGCGTAGAAGAAGTGGAAGGTGAAGGCCATGCCCAGGCCCATGGGCGAGGGCACCACCCACCGCCAGCGCTCGGGCAGGGCGCGGCTGAGCAGGGGCAGGACGATGCCGACCAGGCCGCCGATCACGATGGCCGCCTGCGCCGTCGGGTGGATGGAGTGCAGGCCGTGGGCGAGCAGCTCGGCGACGGCCCGCCAGGTCTGGGCCGCCGGGGCCGGGAACTGGTCGGTGCCGAGGGCCTCGGGGCCGGGGACGATGATCTGGAAGGCGCCCACGGCGAAGATCGTGCCGAAGAAGATGCCGGCGAACTGGGCGAGGAACTGCTTGCGGGCGTTGGCGCCGAGGAGGTAGCCGCTCTTGAGGTCGATGAGCAGGTCGGCCGAGGAGTCGGCCACCCCGGCGGTGATGCAGGCGGCCATGAGGTTGACGTTGCGGCGCACGTCCATCGGGAAGGCCCGCGGGGTGATCGCGCCGTAGAAGAGCTGGGTGACCTTGCCCATGGCGCCGACGGGGGTGGTGTCGGTCTCGCCGGTGGCTCGGCAGGCGACCAGCGCGAGGAAGAAGCTCATGATCACGCCGAGCACGCCCATCCACACCGGCATGTCGAAGGCCCGGTTCGCCACGATCACGACGCCGGCCCCGCCGAACAGGGCCCCGGCGGTGAACCAGGAGCCCGGCACCTCGATGCGGTCGAGCATCGCGAGCAGCCGGGACTCGGCGGTGGGGCGCTCGCGGACGAAGATCTTCTTGATGCCCGAGAACGCGCGCAGGGCGGTGCGCCACTGGAGGGCGAAGGCGAGCAGGCCGCTGGTGACCATGCAGGCGGCGCCGCCCCACAGCGACCACTGCACCATGTCGGCGTACTCGGTGCTCTGGATGATGCCCTGGTGGTGCATGATCGGCACGAGCACGCCCCAGCAGAGGACGGCGCCGAGCAGCATGCTCGCGGCGGTGTGCAGGCCCATGATCGCGCCGGCGGCCATCATCAGCGGGCTCATCTCGAAGGCGACGGTGAACTTCGCGGCGGCGCGCCCGAACAGGGGCACGATGTCGGGAAACCAGCCGAAGATGTCGCGCACGATGGCGAAGAGCCCGGCGAAGACCGCGGCGAGGCCGAGCGAGCTGGCGCTGCGGGCCGCCGCCTCGCCACCCCCCTCGCCGCCGACCCCGTGAAGGCTGCGCAGGGTCTCGGCGGCGGCGATGCCCGAGGGGAACTTGAGCTGCTCGATGTTGATCATCTGGCGCTTCATCGGGATCGCGAGGGTGACGCCGAGGACCGCGAGGAAGAACACCCAGGTCATCAGCAGGCCGGTGTCCATCGCCTTGCCGTTGATCAGCATCCAGGCGGCGATGGCCGACACCATCGTCCCGCCGGTCGAGTAGCCGGCCGACGAGGCGGTCGACTGCATGCAGTTGTTCTCGAGGATCGTCATGTCGGTGCGGGCCAGGCCGATCCTGCGAAAGCCCTTCCAGATCGAGAACGACAGGATGCAGGCGGTGATCGCCACGCCGAGGCCCCAGCCGGTCTTGAGGCCGACGTAGATGTTGACCAGCGACATCAGGCTGCCGAGCACGCCGCCCATCACGATGGCGCGCACCGTGAGCTGGGGCATGTCGTCGCCCTGGTAGACGTCCCGGTACCAGATCAGCTCCGGGTCGGTGGTGTCGTCGGGGATTTCCGCCTTGTCGCGCCGGTGGATCGCCTGGGCGGCGGCGCGGGCCTCCGCCTGGATCTCGGCGCGGGTGCGTTCACGGGACTCGTCGCTCACGGCCGCCTCCGGGGGCGCGCAGCCTACACCCGGAAGGCCGGCCGGAAAAGGGGGCCGCGGCCCCCCGGAGCGCATCGGGCGGGTTCCGGGCCGAGGCCCGGCCCAGCGGCGGCGCGCGTTCCTTCTCGACGATCCCGGCGGTCGGCCGGCGCTCCTCGGCTGGCGCGCCGGGGTCGCGGCTCAGCCGGTGTAGACGGCCCGGGAGAAGTCGACCCGGCGCATTTGCGGCTGGGTGTCGATCTCCTCGAAGTAGTGCGCGCTGAGACCGGCGATGCGGCCGAGCACGAAGGCGGCCTTGGCGACGCGCGGGTCGAGGCCCATGTCGGCGACGATGGCCCCGATGACGCCGTCGACGTTCACCGGCAGCGACATGCCGCGGGCGATGCGGAAGGCCCGCTCGACGACGTGGCTGGCCCGCACGCAGGCGCCCGACACCCCGGCCTCGTCGGCCAGGCGCCAGAGCACGTCCCGCCGCGGGTCGCGCTTGTGGACCCGGTGGCCCATGCCCTCGACGCGCTCGCCGGCGATGGACCGCTCGAGGATGATGCGCTCGGCCGCCACCTCCAGGTCGATGCCCTCGGCCTCGGCCCGGTCGCGGCATTCCAGGAAGAACTCCGCCGCCCGGGCCCCGGCGCCGCCGTGCACATCGGTGATCGCCATCACGCCGCTGGCGACGGCCACCTCGTAGGCCGGCCGCACGGTCGCGGACAGGATGGTGGCCTGGGCGCTCGGCGGGGTGACCCCGTGGTCGACGCTGGCGACCACGCAGGCCTCCAGCACCCGCGCGACGGCGGCCTCGGCGGCGCGCTCGCCGGCCATGGCCCGGACGAGCAGCTCGCCGAGCGTGCCGGCCTCGCCGAGCTCGTGGCCGAAGATGCGCCCGAAGGCCGCGGCGGAGCGGCCCAGCGCGAAGGCGACCCGCTCGGCCCGGGAGCCCTCGAAGGCGGCCAGGGCCTCGTCGGCCAGCAGGATGGCGGCGAGCTGCTTGCTCGGGTCGTCGCCGTCGCGGAGCGGCACCGGCGGGACCGGGAGCTTCGCCGCCTCGACCGCCACCCGGTCGAGGGCGCTCGGGTCCTCGGGAAAGCGCCCGTCGACGATGAGGCCCACCACCTCGGCGAAGCGGCGCTCGGCCACCAGGTCGACCAGCGGCACCCCGCGCACGACGAGGTTGTCGGGTTCCACCTTGGTGATGCGCGTCGTCCAGCGCTTCACCGGCGGCGGGGCGTCCCAGCGCTCGGCCATGCGCCGGTAGTAGTCCTCGGCCCGGAAGTAGGTGCGCCCGCCGAGCTTGTCGCGCACCGCCTCGATGAGGTCCCACTGGTTGTTGACCACCGTGACCCCGGCGGCCTCCAGGGCGCGGCGCTTGGACTCCCAGGTGCCCCAGTCGGCGCCGGGGCTGACGATGGCGCCGGCGTGGCCCATCGTCTTCCCCTCGGGGGCGTAACGCCCGCTGATCAGCGCGACGATGGGCTTGGGGAAGCGCTCGGGGTGCGCGCGAATCGCCTCGGCGAGCAGCTCCTCGGCGATGCCCCCGATCTCGCCGGCCACGACCACGAGATCGGTGCCCGGGAAGTCCATGACCATCGGCACGAGGTCGGGGAAGGGGGTGCCGATCGCGCTGTCGCCGCCGACGCCGATCACGGCGTTCTGGGCGATGCCCGCCGAGGCCAGGGCGTCGGACATGTGGTACAGGATCGCGCCGCTGCGCGAGCAGATCGTCACGCCCTCGGCGGTGAAGCGCTCGGGCTCGGGCTCGGCCGGGTGGAACACGTCGGGCAGCATGCCGACCTTGACGCGCTCGGGCGGGAAGATGATGCCCGGGGTGTTCGGGCCCAGCAGCAGCGTGCCCTTCTCGCGCGCCGCCACCAACACGTCCCGCACGTCGCGCACGGGCATGCCCTCGCTGATCAGCACGACGATGGGGATGCCCGCCTCGATGCACTCCAGCGCGGCGTACTTCGCCGTCGAGAAGTGCTTCCAGATGCTCACGGCGGCGATGTCGGGGTGCTCGGCGAGCATCGCCGCCACGGTCGGGTAGACGGGGATCGTCTCGTGGACGACCTTGAGGCCCGCCTCCGGCGAGACGGCGGCGGTGACGGTGGTGCCGAACTCGCGCATGAGGCCGGCGTGGCGCGTGCCCTGGCGGCCGAGGCCGATCACGGCGGTCTCGATGCGGCCGGTCTCGGCGATGCGACGGGCGAGGTCGGGGCGGCGCTCGCGGACGAGCCAGGCGAGCATGCCGTCGGCGATGGGCAGGGTGGTCATGCTCCCACCTCCTCGAAGTGGCGGCGGAGGCCCTCCTTGATGACCTCGGCCATGATCTGCCGGTTGCCCACGGTGATGTCGAGGCGGGCCAGCGCCTCGGGGGTCTCGCGCATGGCGCTCTCCAGGAAGGCGCGGGCGGCGGGCAGGTCGGTGCCCACCATGCGGCCGTGGACCCGCACGACGCGCCGGCCGTCGGCGTGGCGCTCGCGCAGGGCGCGCACCAGCCCGCGAATGAAGGTGTCGCAGCTCGAAATGCCGCCGAAACGCGAGGTGATCACGAGGTCCACCCGCGGGTCGTCCATCAGCAGGTGGAACATCTCGGCCACCCGGGCCAGGGTGGGCCCGCCGCCGGAGTCCATGAAGTTGAAGGGCACGACGCGGCCGTCGAAGAAGCGGTCGCCGACGTTGCGGACCTCGTCGATGGAGAAGATGCCGTAGCCGGCGCCCCCGGGCACGAGGCCCACCACCACCTGCCCGGGCTCGGGCTTCCAGTCCTCCGGGTGGAGGTCGACGTAGAAGAAGCCCGCCTTCGCCGCCCGCCGCTCGTTGGCCGTCGGCTCGGCCACGTCGTGGCGCTTGGAGCGAATGCCGAGCTCGTCGAGGAGCCGGGCCTGGCGGTACAGGGCGTTGTCGTCGATCACCATCTTGGCGTCGGCGGCGAGCAGCCCCTCGTCGGTCACCAGCAGGGGGTTGATCTCGAGGACCTTGCAGTCGTGCGCCTGGAAGGCGGCGAACAGGCGGCTCGCGGCGTCGGCCAGCGCCGGCGCCAGGTCGGGCTCGCCGAGGCCCTCGGCGAGGAAGGCGCCGGCGCGCTCGGCGTCCGCGGCCGGCAGCTCCGCCGGGTTGCCCGCCACCGGCAGCTTGAGGATCGCCTCGGGGCGGTTGCGGGCCACCTCCTCGATGTCCACCCCGCCGGCGGCGCTGGCGATGAGCACCAGCCCGGCGGTGCGCGGGTCGGTGGTCACGCCGAGGTAGCAGGCGCCGCGGTAGCTCGCGGCGCGCTCGACGAGGACCGCCTCGACGGGGAAGCCCTTGATGCGCAGGTCGAGGATGCGGGCGACGGCGGCGTTCAGCTCCTCGGGGGTGCTCGCCTTCGCCACCCCGCCGGCCTTGCCCCGGCCGCCGGTGAGCACCTGCGCCTTGACCATGACCGGGCCGCCGTCGAGGACCTCGGCCGGCACGTCGAGCTCGCCGCAACCCTTGTAGAGGAGCCCGAGGGACTCGGGCACCCGGAGCCCCCGCTTCGCGAAGACGCGCTTCGCTTCGTGTTCGTAGAGTCTCACCGTTCCTTCTCCAGCCTGGCGCGGGCGTAGGCGAGCAGGCCGCCCGCCTCGCGAATCGCCAGGATTTCGGGTGGAATCGGGGGGATCGGGAAGCTCCGGTCCCCGACGAGGACGCGGGAGGCGTCGAGGTCGAGGCGCACCTCGTCGCCGGGACGCCAGGCGTCCACCGCCTCGGGGGCCTCGACGAGGACGAGGCCCTGGTTGATCGCGGCGCGGAAGAAGATGCGGGCGAAGCTGCGGCCGATCACCGCCGCCACGCCGGCGGCCTTCAACCCCACCACCGGCTGCTCGCGGCTGGAGCCGCAGCCGAAGTTGTCCCCGGCGAGGATGACGTCGCCGGGCTTCACCTGCCCGGCGAAGTCCGGGTCGAGGTCCTCGAGGAGGTGCGGCAGGATCTCGTCGGGGGTCGAGCAGGTGTAGGTGTACTTGCCCGGAAAGAGCATGTCGGTGTTGACGTCGTCGCCGTAGCGCCAGACCTTCATCCCGCCTCCTCGCCGGTCTCCTCCGGCGCGATGAAGCCGTGCAGCGCCGCCCGGGCCGCCGTGACGGGGCTGGCCAGCACGATCTCGGAGTCGCGGGTGCCCATGCGCCCGCGGAAGTTGCGGTTCGAGGTGCTCACGCAGCGCTCGCCCGGCGCGAGCACGCCCTGGTGGGCCCCGAGGCAGGGGCCGCAGCCGGGCGGCAGCAGGGTGGCCCCGGCGGCGACGAGGTCCTGGATCACCCCCGCCTCCAGGGCCTGCGTCAGCACCTCGCGGCTGGCGGGCAGGACGAGGAGGCGCACGCCGGGGTGGACCTGCTTGCCCCGCAGCACCTCGGCGGCGGCGGCGAGGTCGCTGAGCCGCCCGTTGGTGCAGGAGCCGATGAGGACCTGGTCGACCGACAGCCCGGCCTGCTCCCGCACCGGCCGGACGTTGTCGACCTGGTGGGGCAGGGCGACGACCGGCTCGACGGCGGCGAGGTCGACCTCGACGGTGCGCGCCCAGGCGGCGTCCTCGTCGGCCCACAGGGCGCCCTCGACGGGCACGCCCCGGGCCTCCAGCCAGGGGCGGGACACCGCGTCGACGGGGAAGACCGCGATCTTGGCCCCCATCTCGACGCCCATGTTCGAGACGGTGAGGCGCTGGTCCACGTCGAGGGTGGCCACGCCGGGGCCGTGGAACTCGAGGGCCATGTAGGTGGCCCCGCTCGCGCCGATGCGGCCGGCGAGGTGCAGGACGAGGTCCTTGGCGGTCACCCCCGGGCGCAGGGCGCCGTCGAGGACCACCCGGATCGTCCTCGGCACCTTGAACCAGGTCTCGCCGGTGAGCAGCAGGGCCGCCGCCTCGGTGCGGTCGATGCCGGTGGCGAAGACGCCGAGCGCCCCGTAGGTGCAGGTGTGCGAGTCGCTGCCGACGATGATGCTGCCCGGCACGGCGAGGCCCTGGTCGACGACGACCTGGTGGCAGATGCCCGAGCCGACGTCGTGGAAGTGCCGGATGCCGAAGCGCTCGACGAAGGCGCGAATCGCCTTGTGGTTCGCCGCCGTCTTCTCGCTGGCCGCCGGGGCGACGTGGTCGAGGACGATGATCGGGAAGTCCGGGTCGACGATGCCCCAGCGGTCGAGCTCGTCGGGGATCTTGCCGATGATCGCCGCCGTGTTGTCGTGGGTGAGCAGGTGGTCGGGGCGCACGACGACGATCTGGCCGGGCACCGCGCGTTCCAGCCCGGCCGCGCGGGCCAGGAGCTTCTCGGCGAAGGTCATGCCGCCGCTCTGCATGGGAGCCTCCCTCGGTTCAGGCGCTCGCGAGGAGCCCGCCCCGCCGGTAGATCGCGAGCTGGACCTCGCTCATGGGGCGAATGGGGATGTCGACGCCCCGGGTGAGGTTCACCGCCCGGCCCCGGCCGAGGTCGATGCGGATCCGGTCGCCGTGGCCGACGTGATCGGAGGTCCAGTCCGCCGTGAGCACGGCGAGCGCCTCGTTGATCGCGTTGCGCTCGTAGATCGCGCCGTAGGACCGGGCGACGATGGCGCCGACGCCCAGGGTGAGGAAGCAGGTCACGGCCTGCTGCCGGCTGGAGCCGGCCCCGAAGTTGGCGCCGACGAAGATCACGTCGCCGGGCTTCACCTCCTCGGCGAAACGCTCCCAGCCGGGCAGGTTGCCGAAGGCGTGCCGCCCCATGCGCGCCGGGTCGGTCTCGGCGAGGTGGCGGTTGTGGTAGATCATGTCGGTGTCGATGGAGTCGATGTCGATGACCCAGGCGCGGCCCTCGACCACCTCCGGACGGGCGCTCGCCCCGGCCGCCGGCTCGACCGGCTCCAGGAACAGCGGCGCCGGGCGCTCGGGCACGCGGCCGGCCGCGAGGTCCTCGGCGGTGACGAGCACGCCGGCCACGGCGCTCGCCGCCGCGGTGCGGGGGCTGGCGAGGTAGACGCTGCCCCGGCCCTGCTTGCCCGGGAAGTTGCGGTTGCCGGTGCTCACCGTGATCTCGCCGGGGCCGTTCTGGCCGATCTGGCCGGCGGCGCAGCCGCCGCAGCCGGCGTTCCCGATCAGCGCCCCGGCGGCCTTGAGCTCGGCGATGATGCCCTCGTCGAGGGCCCGGCGCCAGGTGCCGTCGGTGGAGGGCACCACCTTGAGCACGACGCCCGGGGCCACCTTGCGGCCGCGCAGCACCTCGGCGGCGGCGCGGAGGTCCTCGAGGCGGCCGTTGGTGCAGGAGCCGATGAACACGCTGTCGACGCGGGTGGGCGGCAGCGAGGCCACCGGCACCACGTCGTCGGGGTGGCCCGGACGGGCGACCTGCGGGCCGAGGCCCTCGACGTTCACCACGATGTCGCGCTCGTAGACCGCGTCCGGGTCGGCGTGGACCGGCTCGAAGGGCTGCCGGGCCCGCTCGCGGCACCAGGCCACGATGCGCTCGTCCGGCGGGATGAGCACGATGATCGCGCCCATCTCGGTGCCCATGGAGGCGATGGTGATGCGGCCGGCGAGGTCGAGCTCGTCGATGACCGGGCCGCTCAGCTCGGCGGCGCGGCCGAGCAGGCCCTTGGCGCCGAGGGCGCCGGCGGCGGCGAGGACGAGGTCCTTGGGGGTGACGCCCGGGCCGGGACGCCCCTCGAAGCGCACCCGCACCGTCGGCGGCACCCGGAACCACACCCGCCCCGTCGCCCAGCAGGAGGCGATGTCGGCGTCGCCCATGCCCTGCCCGAAGGCGCCGATGGCGCCCATGATGTTGGCGTGGGAGTCCGTGGAGACCAGCGTGCCGCCGGGCCAGATGAGCCCCTTCTCGATGGCGACGTGGGTGCCGATGCCCTGGTCGATGTCGAAGACGCGCACCCCGGTCTCGGCGGCGAAGCGCCGGCAGGTGTGCTGGTTGGCGGCGTAGCCCTGGTCGGAACCGCCCGGGTTGGTGTCGAAGGTGAAGTAGGTGCGTTCCGGGTCGGCGACCGACAGGCCGTGCGTGCGGAGGTTCCGCACGACGTTCGCCCCGCCGAAGTCGCGGGCGATGCGGGCGTCGATTTCCATGTCGACGATGTCGCCGGGCTTCACGCTGTCGCGCCCGGCGTGCCGCGCGATGATCTTCTCGATGATGGTGAGGCCCACGGACCCTCCCTCAGGCGTCGCCCGGCGCGGCGGCCTTCTCGGTGATGAGCGTGCCCTTGTTGAGCATGACGATCGGGTTGAAGGTGGCGAAGTCGGCCTGGTGCACCAGCACCGTCTCCGGGCGCTGCGGCCGGCCGTCGCCCTCCTTGGAGTGGTTGGCGATCACGTTGAGGATCTCGTCGGGAAAGCCGAAGCGCGCCGCCAGGGCCGCGCCGCTGATCGGGTGGCGCAGGCAGCGGCCGGCGTGGCTCTTGCGGAAGCCGCCCATGCCGTCGGGCTCGATCTCCATCAGCTTGCCGAGGTCGTGGACGAGGCCCCCGGCCACGAGGATGTCGAAGTCGATCTCGTAGGGGAGGTCCTGGTGGGCGGCCATCGCCCGCCCGAGCGCCAGCGCCCCGTGGGTCACCGCCCGCGTGTGCTGCACGAAGTCGATGCCGTGGGTCGGGGTGAGCAGGGTGAAGGGCATGGTGCGGAGCTTCTCCACGCTGTCCCAGCCGCCGAGGCGGCAGCCCTCGACCCAGGCGTCCACCACCTTGTCGGCCAGCGCGGGATCGGTGATCTCGGCGAGGAGGTCGCCGAACAGCTCGCGGATGTCGTCGCGGGTGATCATCGGTTCGTCTCCGGGCTCGGGGTTCGCGGGCTCAGTCGAGGGCCGCGATGATGGCGTCGGTCATCTCGGTGGTGCTGGCGGCGCCCTGCTTCAGGGCGTCGGGCGAGCCGGGCAGGCGGGCCATGTCGTAGGTGCGGACGCGCCCCTCGGCGACCACCCGGGCGATGGCGGCCCGGATGCGGTCGGCGATCGCCTGCTCGCCGAGGTGCTCGAGCATGAGCACGGCGCTGAGGATCATCGCGATGGGGTTGACGATGCTCGTCTCGTAGCTCGCGTACTTGGGCGCCGAGCCGTGGGTGGGCTCGAAGACGGCGCAGGTGCGGCCGATGTTGGCGCTGGCGGCGAAGCCCAGGCCGCCGGTGAGGCCGGCGAAGCCGTCGCTCACGATGTCGCCGAACATGTTGCCGCTCACGATCACCCCGTAGGCCTCGGGGTTCTTGGTCAGCCACATCATCTGCGCGTCGATGTTGGTGTTCCACAGCTCGATGCCGGGGAACTCCTCCTGGATCGCCCGGGCCTCGGCGAGCATCATGCCGCTGGTCTGGCGGATGACGTTGGGCTTCTCGCAGACGGTCACCGAGCGGTAGCCGTGCTTCGCCGCGTACTCGAAGGCGGCGCGGACGATGCGGCGGACGGCCGGGCGCGTGAAGATGCGCGTCGAGATCGCGAGGTCGTCGCCGGGAACGTCGGCGAAGCGCGCGAACTTCGGGTGGGTGGCGAAGGCGGCGCGCACCTGCTCGGGCGGGTTGGTCCACTCGACGCCGGAGTAGAGCCCCTCGGTGTTCTGGCGGAAGACCACCACGTCCACCTCGGGCTCCTCGACGCCCTCGCGGGAGCGCCGCACGAAGTTCAGCGGGTTGCCCGGGAAGGTGCGGCAGGGACGGATCGACACGTCGAGGTCGAAGTGCTGCCGCAGGCCGACGATGGGGCTGTAGTAGACGTGGCCCTTGCCCCGCAGCTCCGGGGCGAGCTCGCGGGCGGCCTCGGCGGGGGGCTTGCTCGTGATCGCGCCGAACAGCCCGACGCCGTGCTCCTCGAGGAGGTCGATCGTGCGCTGGGGCAGCGGGTTGCCCTCGCGGCACCAGAGCTCCCAGCCGATGTCGGCGTGGACGGGCTCGAAGTCGAAGCCGGCGGCCTCGAGCACGCGAAGCGCCTCGGGAAGCACGATCTTGCCGATGCCGTCGCCGGGCATGGTCACGATGGTCCTGCGGGCCATGACGATCTCCTCGCTACGGGGGTCGATACGGGGGGTCGGTTCGGGAGAGGGTCTCCCCGCCTATCCGGACCGGGGCCCGGAGCACACCCGGGCGACCTCGGGGACCGGCGGCGATCAGCCCGCGATGCTGCGCTCGAGGGGGCCGACGGCGGCCTCCACCGCGTCGAGGATGGCGAAGCGCGACGAGGCCGCCTTCATCGCGTCGTGGTCGCGGTAGAGGGGGCGATCCTCGCCGAGGTGCTCGACGTGCTCGCGCACGGCGGCGTGGGCCGCCCGAACGCCCACGCCCGGGGCGTGATCCCGGAAGTCCAGCGCCTGGGCCGCCGCCATCAGCTCGATGCCGAGCACGCCGTGGCCGAGCTCGAGGATGCGCAGCGTCTTGCGGGCGGTGTTCATGCCCATGCTGACGAAGTCCTCCTGGTCGGCGGCGGCGGGGATCGACTGGGTGAAGGCCGGCGCGGCGAGGATGCGCTGCTCGACCACCTGCGTGTCGGCGGTGTACTGGCTGAGCATCAGGCCGCTCATCATGCCGGGCTGGGCCGTGAGGAAGGGCGGCAGGCCCGCGCTGAGCGCCGGGTTGTTGAGGCGGTTCATGCGCCGCTCGGACAGCACGCTCACCATGGCGACGGCGCCGCCGAGGGTGTCGAGGGGCAGGCTCACCGGGGTGCCCTGGAAGTTGGCGCCGGTGAGCACCACGCCGTCCTCGGGCAGGAAGATCGGGTTGTCGCCGACGCCGTTGGCCTCGATGAGCACCTGCTCCGCGGTCCAGCGGAGCTGGTCCCGGGCGGCGCCGATCACCTGGGGGGTGGAGCGCATCGAGTAGGCGTCCTGCACGCGCACCTTCTGCTTGCCGGTGGCGAGGTCGGAGCCGTCGAGGAGGCGGCGGATGTTGCGGCTGGAGGTGACGGCGCCCGGGAAGCCCCGGAGCCGGTGCAGGCGCTCGTCGTAGGGCTTGAGGTTGGCGTGCAGCGCCTCCAGCGACATCGCGGCGGCGATCTCGGCCTGGGCCAGCCAGCGCTCGATGTCGTGGACCAGCAGGGCGGCGATGCCGTTGATCAGGTTCGAGCCGTTGATCAGCGCCAGGCCGTCGCGGGCTTCGAGGCCCGGCGCGACGAGCCCGGCGCGGTCGAGGGCCCGGGCGGTGGGCATGCGCTCGCCGGCGTAGAAGACCTCGCCCTCGCCGAGGGCGGTGAGCGCGATCTGGCTCATGGGCGCCAGGTCGCCGCAGGCGCCGACGCTGCCCTCGGCGGCGACCACCGGGGTGATGCCGTGGTTGAGCAGGTCGACGAGGTGCCGGGTGACCGCCTCGCGGCAGCCGGAATGGCCGTGGGCGTGGACGTTGACCCGCAGCAGCATGGCGGCGCGGACCTGC